>WJKA01000532.1 GCA_014729375.1 Chitinivibrionales bacterium | reverse complement strand
TATTCAAACTACCCCTGTGATCGAAACCCTGGCCAATTACCAAGCCCAGCGTGGACCAAGCGGCGCTGCCCTTTCACCTTCAGGAAAGATTGCCGCCTGCAATGAAGGCTCCGGTCACTCCACCCGATCGTACAAACACGCATCGTATTCAGATGAGCGTCCGCAAAAGTTATACGACATGACAAACCTTCATTGGAACGCCCATTCCCTTGACGATTATTTTCAATATTGCCGCCCGTATCTGGATGACCCCTGCTTCTTTATCAATAAAGTAGGATCGGGATCTGCAACCAATTCCAACTGGACCTGCAATTCGGAATACTGGGAATGCCCGGTCCTGGTTGTCAGGTAGCGCCAGCAGGACCGGCACGAGAATATCAATGGCGTGCGAGACTGCTTTTATATAGAGGAATGAAAATAAAAGTCAGCTTTTTAACCTGTGAGCTGTTGACGTCGATGCTCTTTCAACGATTGTGCCTGCTGTATCGAGTGGTATCGTTTTACGCACTCCTGCAGGCGTCTGTCCACGCACGATATAGCCCATTATCAGGTGGATAAGGTTGGGAATATTGAAGTTGTATGATGTCAAATTGCTTCTGAAAGCCTCAAAGGTATCATCAAATGAAATAATCGAAATATCTTTGGATGCAGCCAATCCGTTTTTCTCTAAAAATTCTAAAGCAAACAGTGCAATCTGATCATTCACACATACCCATGCGGTTATCGACCGGTCGTTGAGGGCCTGTGCAAAGAGCGGCTTAAGTGCATTTCGCACTTCAGCCTGCCATGGCGGCGTTTTGATAAAATCGGAAAATGCCCTGTCGAAATCCTCACTATATTCCTCAGGGATGGTCTTTTTCCATTGCTTATAGCTTTTGGTGAGACGATCGATTTTCGCTTTTTTCAATGCGATGGTTTTATAAAATCCCCGTGATTGAATAAGCACGACGTTATCGGGATTTCCCGCCGACGCATAGACTTGCCGAAGGCCCTGCAATCGCTTAAACGACCATATATGCTTTTTCTTGAACAGCGGAGTAATATAGGCGATCCGCGAGTGGCCCAGTTCAAGAAGATACCGCGCAACCTGCTCGGCAGGACCGGTTGTATTGGTGATCGTAAATACTTTTATGAATTTGCTCTTTGCCCGCAGATCATAATAATCGATCATACCGAGGTCATCGACAATTGCAACCGGCTTTTTGACCCGCGCAAGCTGCGCAAGGAGCTTTTTTGAAAAGCTCTCGGGATTAACAAGGAGGTACACATATCCCAGTATTGAACCGGTATTGTACAGCCGCGTAGGATCGTCGGATTCGGGATCATTGAACCGGACCGACCCGGTTTCTTTATCGCAGGTAAACGACTGGACCTTCAGGTTTATTCTTGCATCAGCGCAGTGTACCTCCAGGAGCTGCATGAGCGCATTGAAATGAGATCCCGTATCGATCTTTCCCGGACTCGTCCCAACCCCTGAAACGACAATGGACATACCCGATTGCCGAACATGATATGACGGTACGGCGTAGCCCCGATGCGCGGGTTCGAGGATATTTTGATTTACGCAATGCGCAAGTGCCTTGCGGACTGTCGGATACGACGTCTGGTACGTGTGCTGGAGTTCTTTGAGCGATGGAAGCGGTTCGCCCGGAGGATAGGTCCCCCGAAGAATATCCTGCGCCAGCCGGTCGGCAATATCCCGCCATAACGGCTGATATGACGGCAAATCGACCGGCGGCAGCCCGGTTGCCGTTTTATCATGCGCAGGCCCGGCATTCACCAGCTCTCTGTCGGCTGAGATATCTTTAATATCGCCATACCGCTCTTGTAGAGCCTGCGATGCTTTCCACATTGTTACAAGCGATACCCCGGCTTCATGCGCCAGAGCGCGCAACGAACTCCGCTTCCCAGTGAATCCGGAATCCGGTTCCCCGTAACGCGCATGAAGAAATTCGATTGCCTTATCAAGCGCCGGTGTATATTTGTCGGACATATTGTATCACTTTCTATAACAATATATAATCTGTTTAATAAAAATGGAAATATTGCAAAGGCAGAAAGTGATGATTGTATTGATAAGAAAACGCAGGAAATTGTGGATATCTGATAAACAGAATTATTGCTGAACCAATGCGCTCGCGCTCATTTTCAATGGAGCATTATGCAGGTTTTTCTGCTCACAAGCTTTCTGTTCCGGTCCCTGACTTGCAGAATAGTTACTCCGGAGCGAAGCAATTCGGCGGGAACGGAAGATTGTTGCGCGTGAACGCTTTTCGAGAAAAGTGTCTGCCCCCGCGAATTTACTATTTCGATACTATACGATTGCCCGTTATCAAGACTTATTGTCATGTTATCAATAAAATAGCGTTCCTGTTCTTCCGGGATCTGTCGCCTTGAATGTACTCCATCCGGAAAAACAAGATGTTCATGTTCCGCTGCAACTTCCTGATCGGTGCCTTCGATCTGATAGCTTCTTCGAGCATTGAAATCATCGATATAGCCCGGTGCAATATCCTCAACCGGGTCGCTGATCCAGATATCGCCGTGCCAGGCGACAATTCTGTCTCCGTCAGGATTATTTACCGTATCGTATTTACAATAATTGTGCGTAAAAGGCATAACTTCTCCCCGCATAAAATTCAGCCCCAGTATATTCGACCCCGATTCTTCGATTTGCCTTCCCCCCGGCACCCATCCGGTAACCATGAGCGCCCAGTGGTCTGAATTAGAGGACCACCCTCCCAGGGTGAGATTGCCTCTTCCGACTACCTGATATTGGCCGGTGTATTCACCTGGGGTAACCTTTGGATTATATATCTCATTTTTCATCGTTGAGTCCAGCGTCCATTCATCCCACATCCACACCATGCTGTCCGCACCAAACACAATTTGCCCGATATTCCCATCAATACCAACTGAAACATCCTGCTCAAGCGTCATTGACAAGGTATCTACCTTATTAATACCCACCCGCGTATGAAAGCCGTTATTGTTGTTGATTGCATAGGTTGCCGATGGCGAAATACCGAATCCGCATCCACCCAGAAAATCTTCGGGCTCGAAGGTTATCGGATTATTGCCGGAAGCAACCAGTTCATCGATATCGGGAAGCTTTCCCCATCCGGATTCGCTCCACGCGCCGATAACGATTCGCGCATCACCACTGAGCTGGAACTGGTTCGAAGTCCTGCCGACGGATGCAATGTGCTGCAGCTCTCCGGTCTGCACGTGGGTCCGGTATATTTCATTGTTATCTTTTGTTGAAGTAAACCAGATCCAGTCGCCCCGGGGCCACTCAAGAATAGGACTCCAGATTCTTCCCGTCCCTTTGTCACCGTCCGGCAACTCGCATACTCGCTTCACTATTTTATCTTTGCCCCCGATACGGGTAACCGCAACGTGCCATCCCCCATCATTATAGATAAATGCACAGTGAGTACCGTACGAATTAATCTGCGAAAACCGGGCGTCAAGACGCTGTTCGGTGGAAACAAGCATAATGGTATCAACCATAACATCATTAACAACAAACCATGCCGGAATGCCGTTGACGTGTTTTGTGGCGTTCTGATAATCGCACACGCCGATTCCACTCACCGCATAGAGTGATGATGAATAAAAAAACAAGGCCGGAAATAATGCTGCAAGCACGCTCTTTTTCATTGCTCCTCCTTGTGAAACTGCAATATCGCCTCTTTTTCATTTTGGGTTGAATTGTCACCAGTGTTAAACCACAAAACTATATGTCCGCCCAAACAGGTGAAACATTCTTTCAAATCAATCTTATTAACGCAGGGATAGATGATACCGTATCGTTCCTTAGCCTTTTTTATCAGCTTCAGTTGTAGATCGCTCATTTGAACCGCCTCAATTTTAAACATTACCAGTATATCAGCAATCACCGCATGTTAATGACCACATTGGTGCCCCAATTGTTATAAATAGAATACTAATGTCTTATCGATAAAAATCCTCTCACATTTATTTTATTTAACTTATAATTGTTATAATAACAATAACACCATTGCACTCATCTGGAATTTTCTAATCAAGTACGCAACATCAGCACCTGAAGCTGATAACGGTTTGATGAAAAGCAAAACATATTACATTGCTTCAGCACTTTTGTGCATTGCTTTTTGTGAAGTTTTTTCAATGGACGGTATTGCCGTCACAACGATAGGCGGCTATAACGACTGGACTTCATTTCAGTTCGGCGTGGGCGGCGCGGAAAAGATTAACGATTATCCCGCTGCCGGCCAATATTAACACATCAGACAGGACGCCTTCTCACAGGCCCGGTCCGGCAACTCGATAGCTTCTGCCGTCTGCCGTACGAATGATATAAATTCCCCGCCGGCTTTTCGATAGACCGTACAGGTTTACTATTCCGGTTTCTACTTTACCAACAGAAATCTTTTGACCATTGATAGAGAAAATTTCTACGCCATGCGCGGAACCGCGGACCCGCGCGCTATGTAACTGAGTAGACATGGATGTTGCACCACTGCAGTTTCCCGACGGACACCAGCGGTAGATGGCGTTTTTGGCCCATTTGTTCTCTTCCATGATAACCAGGTATTCGCCATTCTCGCGCTGGTAAGCGTGTATGCTGTGTGACATATCCTGGGCGCCGGTTATGGTCGGGCGGCCCAATACCGGCGGAGGACCGCCGATGGTTTCGTCGGGAACCATGTGACCGACTTTCTCACCAGTTTGGGCACTGTATACCGTTACTTCTCCCCGTGACTCGGTTACGTCTGATCCCGATGGACCGTATGACACCCAGCAAACAAAAAGGTAATCACCGGCCCAATCAAAACTGCGGGGTGAAAGCTGGTTTTCGAAGCTGGAAGCAGACGGACTGTATTCCCATACTCCGGTCCACTTCGCTGTTCTATTGCCGGCCGACCAGTTGTCGTAACGGGCATACACCAGGCCGCAGCCTTTATTCGAGGCATACTTCAACGAACTCTTCGGGTGCGCGGTAGTATAGCCGGAAAGAATCATGATATCACGCTCGCTGTCATAATTGGCCCGCATGATATGATCAAAGGGGGCGGGAACATCATATTCATCACGGGAGGCGACCGTGTAGATCGGGTTTCCATGCGAATCGACGCCCTGGCAGGTATAGCGGTTTATGGTTGATCCGAAGGCATTCCACACCGCTGCATCATCATCGGCCAACCAGCACCATCGCTGAAGCCCGGAGACCGATTCAAATTCGCCTGATTCATAATCGCCGTTTCCATTTGTATCGCGCCACATCCAATCCCCTCCGGGCGCCCCGGGAAAATTGTTCTGTGTTGTTCCAAAGGCTGCGCTGCACCCATTTGCCTTCGGTGTATCCTCCCGCGAAGCTGTTGCCGACCCAGGTGCAGGTGTATCCGTCTATCTGTTGTGCGGATACTATGCTGCCTGCCGTAAGTACCGCAATCCAGGTCCATAGAGCCTTTTGCGTTTTCATGTACGTATCCTTTCTTTTAAATGCTGTTCCTTTGCAACCGCGGCATCTCACTCCTTCAGTAAAGCCGCCGGACTTTCTCACTCAGTCTGCCGATTGTATGGTTTATCGCAGCGTCAGCAGGACTGAATTGCCGCGCTGATTTTCATATACTAATCGTATCCAGGCAGCACTCCGGATAACCCTGCTGATACGAACTTCGTCGATAACACCGTCCCATCCCCTTTCCCCGGCAAGTCCATTACCAATGAAAAAGGGGTGTGAAGTCCTGTTAAGCACGCCGGTACTGAATCCATTGCCGGCAAGTGTTTGCCGTTGACCATCCAAAAAAGCGTTTACCACCGCGGATGAATCGGTTTCTGAAAAACGTACGGTGACAAAGGTGGGTATATATTCCACAAGCGAGCCGTTGGGAGTCAGCCACCGTGCCTGTTCATCTCCGTCGTACGTCCGTCCTGTTATAAAGGCATCGTGCCCCGAGACCGTCAGTGATGTATTGGAACCTTTACGTATGAGAGTACGGTACGGTTCATCAGCATAGCTGATACACCATAACGACAACGAAAGTGCATGGGGATGCTCCGTTACATCGGTTATTATGCCCGTGCCCGTATGCGCAAAAAGCTTCGCCTCGCCGACAACTCCTGTAATTGATGAGATATTTTCACCGTCTTTACTCCGATAGCCAGTGCAGGAATTAAGCGCCCCCCCCTTCCATCAAGGTGCCAGACGCCCATGAATCCGTTGGCCGTATCGAACACTACCGCGCCGTTGGAGAAATCCTGGGCGTCCGCCTTGCCCCAGTGCATGGTAATCGATTGGGTCGCGTTGTCGGCATAGACCGTATCCATCAGCACCCACACGGCAGCCTGCTGCGCTACCGGGTCCCACTGCTCGATTTCGTAGCGCAACGGCGTGCCGTCGGGTTTGGCAAAGCGGATGTCGCGGCCGTCGGCCCGCGCCCCGCTGAACCCGAAATTCGATGCATCGAGGCGCACCAGCAGCGGAAACCGGTGAACATCTTCGCTGATATCGGCGCCGGTCGGTGAGGTGTTGATTGTTATCGTGCGCGAATAGGCCCACTGTGTGTATGATTCACCGTTATATGATAGCAGCCTGACGGCAGTGAGTGTATCGGATGCTCCGGCGGCAACCGGCGGGGCATCGATAATCGCGGCGCCCAGATCGCGCGACGAGGAAGCGATACGTACGGTATGGGCGCCTTGCGGAAGGTCGTCGATCGACCAGGCACCGGTGAGCGAATCGACCGCAACGCTGCGCTCCAGACCATAGATTGCGGCATGCATGGAGCCGGTACCCGAATCCAGTGCCACCGAACCGCTGAGGCGCGCAAACGGCGCAAGTGCATAGGCGCCCAGGTCGAGGGTGTCTTCGCCGGGAACAACTTCGCAGGTGATTCGCGCGGCAACCGATTTGTTGTCGGTGGCTTCGATGGTGTAGCTGCCCGGTTCGACATCAGCAATGAAAAAAGCTCCTGTTTCATCGGTCGCCGGGTCGGCGATCCCGACACTCTTTTTGACAAGGCCGGACTGGTGCGCTTCGGCGAGGTAATCGACCGGCCGCAAGCGGACGGTTGCATTGGCCGCGGGAATGGAATCGGTGTCGAGCACTGTTCCGTACACCAGGGCCGTTCTGGGATTATGATCGGCTATCAGCCGGTACTGATCGATTGAGTGCATCAGCGAAACCATCACCGAGTAGTGTTCCTGCTTCTCCTCGGCCGTCGATGCCTGGTTGAATCCCACCAGGTGTCTGAAAAAGATTGTTTCCTTGTTTCCACTGAATTCAAGTGATCGACACTATTGACAGCGCGGGTATCGATACGGTTAGCGACGAGAAAGGGCAATTTTCGGCGGTTATCAGCCGCAAAGGTGCGTTTCTTCTTGAGGTCCTCGCCGGCGATTCGCTGGGTATTGTCGACAGCCTGACGGTTGACCCCGCGTACGATGATATTGTCAACATGGGAACGCTCGAATTGGCACCTACCGGAATGGTCCGCGGGAATATCAAAAACAGCGGTGGCGAGGCGGATACTGTGTATATTCGCGGCCTCGACCGCAATGCAGCAATCGCTTCGGACGGAAGGTTTACTTTCGCCAACCTGGCGCCCGCATCCTATGCATTGCATATCACTACGGCTGTTGCGCCTGTCGATATCCCCGCGGTGAAAGTTGTCCCGAAAAAAACAACCATCATTAACGATATCGACCTTTCGGCACATACCTTCGATTGTATCGTACCGGAAACATTCAGGAGCGATTCATTCATTCTCGCGGCATTTCTGGATAGCCAGGGCATAGCGCTTTCCGCGTTCGATTCGGTCATCGACACGTCACAAGGACGCATCCGGAGGCTTACTATATCGGCCCGCGGACTGAGTGCTTTACATCCGTCAATCGGCGCCTGCGATTTTCTCTTCACGCTCATCGTCTCCAACAATGCGCTCACGACGATTCCCGCCGAAATTGAAGGTGCGTGGCGGTTGTCGACCATCGATGCCCAGAATAACCAAATTACCGCTATCCCGCCGGAGGTCGCGTACTTGCAACACCTGTTGTTTCTCAAATTCAACGGTAACAATATCCGCTCGATTCCCGATTCGATTTACCTGTTGTCAAAACTTCGCAAGCTCGGCATCGGCGCAAATCCTCTCGATTCGCTACCGTCGCTTATCGGCAACCTTTCCACGCTTGAATATCTCGATATTTTTTCATGCGGCCTGAACTCCATTCCCGCTACTATCGGTAATCTCTCATCCCTGGTTGGGCTGTATGCCGCCTCGAACTCCATACAAACGCTTCCTGCGAGTATCACGGCCTTAACCAGTCTCGAATTTCTCCAGCTCGAAAAGAACCATCTTATATCATTGCCGCGGGACATCGGGGAGCTGCGGAATCTGCTTATGCTGACTCTTAACGACAACCGGCTCACCAATCTTCCCGTGTCAATTTCTGAGCTGAACAATCTGCAAACATTTCATATAAACGCAAATCAGATATGCTCCGTGTCCGACACAACACTTGTACAATGGTTAAACACCCATGCCGGTGCCGACTGGAAAAGTAGTCAACGTGGCTGTCCATGAGGTGGCCGGCGAGAATAAGGGACATCATCTCAATTCATTTTACGTAAAAGGAGGAAACGATGAACTCCCCGCATGCTCTTTTTTATCTCAAATGCCTGCTCTGCGTTGCCTTGCCCATTGGCGCGTATGCATCGCCCGGGGCTCTTCCGGGGTCTTATGATACCGATGCACGGGGATGGTCTCTTATTGCACCTTCCGCCGACTCGCGAATCATGTATGTCGGCAACGATGGTGATGATAGCAGCGGGGTCGTCTACAGTACAGCACAGGTAGGCAATGATCCGAAAAATCCGACGATTACTCCACAGGCCTTCAAAACCCCCGGTGCCGCGTTCGACCTGATGCGGGAAAACGCCGCTGACTGGGTGTTGTTTCAGCGTGGAGATGCATGGCAGATGGGCAACCGCTGGCTGAGTTCATCACTGAAAAGCGGTCGCAGTGCATCCGAACGCAATGTGGTCGCCTGTTATGGAGAAACCGGCGCACGGCCACAGTTTAAGACCGACGCGGACGATCAGGCATGGAATAGCGGCTGGATACAGAATGTGGCGGTAATCGGCATTCATTTGTACTCGCATGAACGTGACCCGTCCAATGCGGACTTCACGGGATGGTCGACCGAAGGCAATACCGGCGTTCGGATTGTCGGGTATGAAGCCAGAAACATCCTCTTCGAAGATGTTCGTATTGGTTTCTACAAATACAATCTGACCTGGCAGGGGTACCAGGGAAGAATCGAGAACCTGGAGATGCGGCGCTGTATCGTACACAATGCCTGGACGTCCGGGTCAACAGGCGGCGGCCTGAGCACCAAGTCGCAGGGTATTTTTGCCGGCACGATCACTAATTACAACTTTGAAGAAAACATCTTCTATCACAATGGCTGGAACGATGGCTCTTCCACCACCAAAGCCAACATGTACAACCACAACTGGTATATCGCCGGCTCAAACGATGGTGAACGCCGGTTTGTGGGCAATATCTCGCTGTACGGGGCTGCTCACGGTGCGCAATTTGGTTCCGGCGGGTATATCGCCAACAATGTGTTCTCGCACAATGCGATTGGATTCAATCTCGGACGGGGTGATAAGGTTGACGCATTTGACTACCCCCCGGGCCACAAGCTACTGAACAATGCCGTACTGTCGGGTCGATTAATGGATAATGTCGAGTGCGACAATTCTCATCCCCGAACTACCGCCGTCTGGGCGGTGAGCCATGGTGGCGATAAAATCCAGCCAGGTACTGACATCATCGATAATATAATCGCCAACGTTGCCGCCAACTGCTCTCGGGCCAATTTCGGCGGTCTGGATAAAACCGCTGATTTCCCCATATCATTATCGGGCAATTGCGAGTACCAGTGGCCCGACCACCCCAAACAAGCCGACTGGCCCGACCCGGACCGCACAATCGAGACCTACCATGGGTCGATCGGTAAACAGCAGTTCATGAAAGCGTTTGCCGATGCCGCAATCAACCGCACCGTGGGCACCATGCCCTGTGAGTACACCGCCTGTGCAGTACTCAACTATGTACGGGAAGGTTTCGGCAAATCGGCGATACCGTTTCCGTATGAGTACAATGGCACCTGCGGCGGCGCTACGGGTACTTTCTCGAATAAGAAAATACCGGGGCGGCAAACACGTGTTTACACGGTTGCCGGTACCGTAACGGGTGGACATGATTTTGTGGAGCTGAAGATGCGTAATGTGCCTGTCTCGCCTGTGTCGATTACCATTTTCACGCTCAACGGCGCTGCTGTCTATTCGGGCCTGGTCGTTCCGGCAGGCCGGACAGTTCGTGTCAATACGGCCGACCTGCCGGCAGGAATTTTTCGTGTCGAATTGCGGAACAGAGGCTCGGTGATAAGGCATATCATGGTGAATAACCTGTAGAACATTCACAATACTCAGGAACTCGCACTCGCGTACCAGTACTCGGATTTATCAATCCGAAAGAGAGTCTGAAATGAAACGCGAGTGCGTAACCATTATCCGTTATTTTTGACCACATTCCACATCTCGCACAAAAAAGTTGCAGCAAAAGCAGCAATCGGGAAACACGACCATTGCCATCACGGAATGGATAAATCTCCCGCAAAGCTACAGCCATAAACAGGCCGAAAAAATTCTGCTGTTGACATTATAAAGATGATATTTATGCTCAGAAAGCCATTTTTTGCCGTTCGAGAGACAATATGAGCAATTTATGTAGACATTTATGTCTACATTTTTTGCCGCAATCGCAATAATCCCATGCGGAGAATGCAAAATACGGTTATATTAAGAACAATGAAAAAAATTACGGAATACCTCGATTACCGTCAGTTTCTCTCCGATTTTTACGAGTATCAAAAGAGTATTACATCTTTTTTCTCCCTTCGATACCTTGGCTCAAAGCTGAATATGGATGCCAGTCTTGTCCTCAAGGTTATGCAGGGCAAGCGCCATCTCTCCCGCAAGACACTGCCTTTGGTATGTAGTCTCTGTAACTTTGACAAGCAGGAATCACGATATTTTGAAGCGCTGGTCGGATTCAACAAGGCGCGGACCGACAAAGAAATCAAGGAAGCGTTCGAGTACCTCATATCGCTCCAGGGAATAGACAGCCATATTCTGGAAGAAAAGCAGTATTGTTTTTACCAGAGATGGTATCATACGGCGATACGGGCGGTGTTGAGCCTGATTGAATTCCGCGATGATTTCCCGTGGCTGGCGCGTATTCTCAGTCCCGCGATTTCCGTTGCCGAAGCAAAGAAGTCTGTTGCTCTTCTTGAGCGGATCGGGTTGATACGCCGCGATGAACATGGCGTATTTCAGCTTGCCGAAAAATATGTCAGCACCGGAGAAAAGTGGCGTTCGGTCGCTGTTAAAAACTTCCAGAGGGAATCGCTTCGCCTGGCCGCCGAATCACTGGACCGGCATCCCAAAGAGCAGCGGGATATTTCGACGGCCACGGTCACGCTCGATAAACAGGGACTGGAAGATGCGCGTGAAATGATTCGCCGGCTCCGCTCATCGGTGCTCAAACGCGCGGTATCGGAAAAATCACGGGTTTACAACCTGACTATCGCGCTGCATCCATTGACCGAACAGGTGGACGAAAATGAAGCGTAACCCTATGGCAAATATGCTATGCTTTGGCCTGGGGCTGCTTGCAGTATGCGTACTACCCATCGCCTGTACCGTAGGGCCGACGGAGGTTGCCGGTAACGGTGGCGCGGGTTCGGAGACGACCAACGGTGTTGTTGCCGGCATCGTCCGCGACGCCGGCGGGGAACCACTGGCCAATACATTTGTTTCATTGCATGAGCATGCGGAGGATTATTCGCTTGATCTGCGTATTGTCGACACAACGCGCTCCGGCGATCAGGGAACGTATCGGTTCGAGCACGTTGCACAAGGACTGTACAAAATACGCGCGCTTTCGGCCGACTCATCACAGAGCGTCGTAATCGACTCCGTGGAAGTGGTCGTCAAAAACGATACGGTTACGATCGAAGCCCGAACGCGGGCAAGCGCTTCGATAGAGACAACCTGGCCCTACGGCAGCCATTTCAGTAGGTATATTGCTTTATACCGCAATCCCTGGGCAGCCGTAGCCAACAACGCCGGGGTTGCGCGTCTTACGGGCGTGCCTGAAGGCACCTACCTGTTGCAGTATATACTGCACGACCCGCTCAGCGGAGGACGGGGTGTTACTTTCGCCGAGTCGGTTACCGTGACGACGGATACACCCACAATCACCGCGGCACAGCCAACCAGGAAGCTCGGCAGCGGCGTCGGGAGGGTTGTCTTCGACGATTTCGAGCTTGCCTGGATGCGCACGGTCGAGGGCGAGGGCTGGTGGTCGTTTACCGACAGCAGCAGTGGCGGCAACTCGGTGGTGACCGGCGGCACAAGCGACAGTTTCCTTGTCTCACCCGGCTATGGCGACACCGGACAGTGCGCCCGCTTCAGTTTCACCTTCGGCAGCCGGCGTGTGGGCAAGTTTGTGGGATTTGGTACGTTTCTTGGTGTCACATACGCCAACCAGGAGTTGCTGACCTGTAAGAATGTCGCCGATGTCGACTCGATGAGTCTGGCGCTCAAAGGGACGGGCGCCAGGGTTGCGGTAAGCCTGAAGAACGACCTCACGGGTGAGGTCGTGCCGTTGATAAAAATCGATTCTTTGCCCGACGTCTGGACTCGATATTCGGTTGATTTCACCGCGCTTGCGGCGGCGGATACAAGTTCCGCCTACACGTGGGAACAGAAGATGCGGTATATGACACGATTCCACATACAAAGCACATCCGAGGTTTCCGGCGAAACCGGGACGGTCTGGGTGGATGATATAGTGTTTTTTTACAATCAATGAAGGATGTATTTATGAAACGCATACGTGACGGTCTCAGTGTTTTGCTGGTGCTTTTCGGGGTTGTATTGGCAATTGAACCTGTTAACCCGGACCTCAGCCCCGAAGGACGTGAACTCCTCACATATTTCGAGTCAATCTACGGCACAAAAACAGTGTACGGCTACAACGTATACGTGCATACACCCGATGTTTACGAGCAGACCGGCAAGCATGGCGCCATTTTTGCAAAAGATTTGGAGTGGTTTGGAAATACGCAAAACGTAATAGACCAGATACGTGCTATCGGCTGTATTCTGACTATTCACTGGCATTGGAGTTACGACGAGCAATCCGCATGGACCGGTAAACGGCAAACACCCGTCGATGTCGGCAAGGTGGTAACGCCCGGCACGGCCGAATACGAGCGCGCCGTCATGGAGATCGACACCATGGCCGCCCGGCTGAAGCTCATTGAAGCTGCGAATATCCCCGTGCTTTTCCGCCCGTTGCACGAAATCGACGGGGGCTGGTTCTGGTGGACCGACAGCCAAACTCCGGAAAACACCGCCAGACTCTGGCAACTCATGTACGACCGGCTCACGAACCATCACCATATCAACAACCTTATCTGGGTGTACAGCGCCGGTGTCGGGAGCCTGTCCAAAAAGCCGGTCGCGTATCGCAAACGGTTCTATCCGGGCGCCGCGTATGTCGACATTTCGGGCATAGACATTTACGGCGTCGATCCGCAAAACGATGTTGACAAATACAACGAGTATTTCAACACCATGTCTCAGGTGTCCCCGGGTAAAATGCTGGCCATGGGAGAAGGCGATGCGGTACCCGATCCCGACAAAATGCAACGGGGCGATATCCCCACCTGGCTCTGGGTCCTTCCCTGGTGGGGTACACCCAACCGAAAGCACCCCTTCGACTGGGCCGTGCACACGATGCGTCACGATTATGTCGTCACGCTCGATGAGTTGCCGAAACTCGGGTCGGTTAACACGCCGCCCCATATCGGAATCGTTGAGCCGCTCGATGATGGAACGGGGTGGTTTGACGGCATGGCGCCGGTGTTTAAAGGCTATGGTGTTGACCGCGACGGCCACATCTCGAAGATGAGTTTCTATGCCAACGACACCAGAATCGGCGAGCTGTTCTCTGCTCCGTATACCTTTACCTGGGACGATGCCCCGGCCGGCTGCTATGATATCCATGCCGTTGCGGTCGATAATGACGGCGCCGAGACAAAATCCAATACCGTACGCATAGCGGTGAACATGAATGATCTCGCCCGCGGCAAACCCGTGGTAACTTCATCGGGTGACGACGGAAGCGAGGCGGTGGATGGCGACTACCACACAAACTGGAGTCCGGAGAAAAGTGACAGTGAATGGATATACATAGACCTGGGAGGAACCCATACAATCAAGCTGGTAAATCTCTACTGGGGGTGGAAAATCCACGCCAAAGCATTCACTGTCGATGTCGCGCTGGATAATCCCGGCTCTGCGTCGAGCTGGACTACGGTGCACAGCGAGACAAACCGGGAATACGTGACCTGGGAAGCCCGGGACAGGATCGCCTTTAATCCGGTGGAAGCGCGTTATGTACGTATGCAGGCAAGCGATCGCACACAGGACTGGGGAGGCTATTCCCTTACGGCATTCGAGGTGCCGGTTGAGTCGGGCGCGACCGCGATGACAAACGGAAAAAGACCGTTAGAAATGTCGATATACCAGGACACGCCCGGTATGCAGATTTTTACCGTGTCGGGACGGACCATTGGAACGGTTGATGCGCGTTGTTGTGTGAGCAAAGCGCTAAAAAACCATGCCCACGGTTTGTACCTGCTTCGGTATGATGACACAAAATCGCCCCGGGGTCACAACCGTGTGATTGTCAATACATATTGATGCAGACTTGTTGACGGATACGACACTGCCAACAAAGAAGAGAGGATACCTATGGCTCATATTCGATTTTTCGCAATTTTCGTAATCGCGGCGATGTCTGGTATATGCCCCTGCCCGGCACAAAACGGCTACGGCACCTTTTATGTGGAAGGCAGATATTTGTACGACCCCTGCGGTAACCGGGTCATCATCCGTGGCGCAAACGCCATGATTGTGTTCTGGGACCGCAACGGTGAGAAGAACTACCCCGAACTGGCACAGACCGGGGCAAATTGCTGCCGCATTTTCTGGAAGACCGGCCACACTCCCGAACCGGTGATTCCCGCGGCCGATCTCGATGAAACATTGACAAACTGCCGGGCAAACAAGATGATTCCCATGCCGAGTCTGTGGGATGCGACCGGGAAGTGGGAAAACCTTGATACATGTATGGACTACTGGCTTCGCGATGATGTGATGGCTGTTTTGAAAAAGCACCAGAAACACCTGCTGCTTAACATTGCCAATGAAGCGGGGAATACGGTTATGGATGGATATGTGGATAAGTATGTTTCTCTTGTTAAACAATTGCGCGATGCGGGACTGCACTGCCCGATAGTGATCGATGCCGATCGGTGGGGACGGGAGTGGCAGACCGTTGTAAACAAAGGCCCGTCCATACTGGAACAGGACCCCGACAAAAATCTCATCTTCTCGTGGCACAACTGGGACCCGTACCATTATCGTAACGGAACCAAAGTCAGAATTAAAGAAGCCGTGGATCAATCGATCGAAAACAATATCTGTTTCATTTTCGGCGAATTCGGACCTTCGGAGGGCTGCGGCAACCCCGTGGAAAAACGCGTTGAATGGGAGTACATGATTGAATACGCCGACAAAAACGATATCGGCTGGCTTGCGTGGGTGTGGCGGTGGCGAGATTGTCACGCTGTGGTGAGTATGGATAATGATGCGTATGGAAGCTGGGCCAACGCCCCCTGGGGGGAAGGGGTTGCCGTAAGTAATCCCTACTCGATTCAGAATACGGCAAAGCGCACATCCTACATTGAAAACGGGACATGTAAAGCCGTTGGTACGCAAACCCCAGCGGAGCGAACAATGCCCGAAAACATCGCATTGCTGTCGACGGTATCGAAACCGATTGAGGAAGAAAACATTCAATGGCATGATCTTTCGGGGCGTCGGGTGCGGACGGTACATACCAGGCCGTTTTCAGGGGTTTTGATAAGACGCCGTGGTACGCAAAAGACGTTGGAAGTACGCATGGATAACCGAAAGCAAATAGTAAAATGAACTTCGGTTTATCAGCAGGAGCGATAGCCCCGGTTCAGGGAGGTTTCGCGGGACGGATCGGATATACACCACCGGCGCCGGAGGTTGTGACACCCGGCCTGTAGACATCGCAGGGCAGGTGCATCAAACGGGTATTGTCGAAAAAACAGGCCGGGCCACTGCGGGAAACCTTTGCGACCCGCGTCCTTGCGAACGGCAGCTATTTCACCCGGTTCGAAAATAGCGGTTCAGTACAAAACACAATGTTTGTTGTAGCCGGATAGAAGCCGGATCCGGGGGGCTTTGTTTCAATCAATTGTTATTTCATGGAACAGCCGACGGGGCGACGCCACCGAGATATTCGCCCGGATACCCCGCTCCATACTGATTAGAATAAAGTTTTTTTTACCGCGGAAATTGTATATATTATAAAAAATGACTATGTTGCAATACGGTAAGTGTCGCGGCATACACCGGAGAAAAAGAATAAACACTTTCACCAGAGGAGTATATCATGCGAATATCCGTTTCGAAATGCGATCAAAATGTACTCGTCCGAATATATACGTGCGGTTTTGCCGTTGTTCTGATGGCGTGCACGTTTTGCGGAGGCGTGGGGGCGAATACGCTGGACAGTATCTATTATCAAGACCGTTTTCGCCTCTATCGTGTGCATGAGCCCACCGGATATAAGGGCACCGACATACATGCGGTGGTAATGGTTCTGCACGGCGGTACCGGCAGTGCGGAGAGCGCTATTAATTTTTCACAGATGGACAGGGTAGCCGATACCGCGGGATTTCTGGCCGTGTTTCCCCAGGGCTATGCCGAGGCCCGCGGCGGGTATGCCTGGGCCGACGGCCGGCAGGGAGTGGCCGATCAGATGGGGATCGATGATGTGGGGTTTATCGCCGCGCTCATCGATACGCTGGATGAGCGCAGGGCCATTGATGTAAACCGAATATACGTGAGTGGCGTATCCAACGGCGGTTTCATGACCCAGCGTCTGGCCTGTGAACTGGGCGACAGGATCGCCGCCGCCGCGCCGGTGTGCGCTACCATGGATGTGGACTACTTCGCCGGCTGCTTGCCGGTACGTCCGGTCCCGGTTATGATGGTCATGGGGACCGAAGACCCATTTGTACCGTACGAAGGCGGCCGCATGAGTTCATCCGGCCGCGATATTGTTTCCGTCGATACGATGATATCCTTCTGGGTACAAAATAACAACTGTCTCGCCGGGCCGGATTCACTGCAATACCCGAATACGGTCACTGATGACAACTCCACGGTGATGCGGTATACCCAGGGCGCGTGCGACTGTGATGCGAAGGTTGTACTCTATAAAGTCATTGGCGGCGGACATACCTGGCCCGGGGTCGAAAATCCCTCGTATGAAAGGATTGCCGGCGAGACCAATGAGGATATTCATGCGAGTGAGGAGATATGGAATTTCTGCAGGCAGCATACCCGTACATGTAATACAACGGCCGCATATCCGGTTGCCGGCGCGCACCGTCGCTATACCGGCAACGGGATGCGACCCGGTACACGCATGCCGCTCAGCGCTTCACGGACATACCTGTATTCGCTATCCGGGGCCGTGCTCCCGCAAGGTGCGGTGCCGACGGAACGCTCCCACAGCGGACATATAGCCGCGGGGCTCTATGTACGGTCCAGGCCGGGAGACAAATCCGTGCGGTCTGTATATCCGATCTTGCCGAACGGGCGCTGAACAGTGTGTTAGCCGGAAAAACGTATATGGAAAAAGTGGTTATGGAGGGTTAACGGATAGCGACCGCCACCTCGTGGCGTGATGGATGTGTACCATAAGCGATAAACACACCGCCCCCGGTTTCCGCGAGGGTGCGGAGGAAGGGGGTTTCGGCCCTGGTAGATACAATGGTACCAAGTGCACAGGTAATCGGGAAAAGTGAATTCATCGCGTTTTTCATACGTCAAAACCTCCCGATACAGGTTTACCTGACAAGAAACTTGCGGATTGTCGTTGCATCGGTGCGTCGCAGGTGTGCGATATACATGCCCCGGGCGTAACCGTCAAGCGGAACAACCGTACGCCCGTTGCCGTGTATGGATTGTTGTATCACGGTCCTGCCGCGGCAATCCAGGATGCGAACCGTCAACGGCTTGTTTACACGCGGGTTATCCAGTATCAGTCGGTTTCCAACGATGCGCAAATGTGGCGTGAGTGAACGGGGCTCAGGCACTATGATTTATCGGATGTTTATGGTGATTACGGTACGGCTCCGCACCGGCTCTCCGGTTTTCTTTTCCAGTATGTATGTTCCGATGAACAGTACTATCAATGGTGCGCTACCCGTTGTGTATGCACGAGTGCGTCTCCCGCATACAGTCTCATTATATATGCCCCGCTGCTGAGGCCGGCCGGAAGACGATATGTCGCGCGCCTACTCCCCTCGAACCGGGCAACGGTCTTACCGTGCAGCGAATGGAAAATCAGCCGGTGCTCTCCGGGTGTCTCTACTGCAAAATGTCGCGGTGATACACCGCTGCGCCGTACATTAACGCTCCGTGGGCCGGATGCTCGCAGCCGCACCGTCGGTACGGCGGGGCCGGGATTCGGCCCGATCACCACCGTGTACATGCTGCAATTGCCGGAACACTCGTTGCCTCCCAGGGTGACCGTGCCTGCGTCGAAGCTCTTGCTCAACACATCGAACGCAGCATCACCGGCCGCAAGCTGCATGCCGGTGCTTGTAAAATCATTCAACCATGAAGGGGGTGGGCTGATGCGATCATCCAGCGCCACATACACCGTCACCGGCTCACTGACCGTAAAGCTCAAGAAATCCGCGTCGATTGCGTTCTTGTCGTCGTTGGCGGTGCGGATATAATGCAGTCCCGCAAGCTCAGTGGGAACAGAGGAAAAACTAATGTCGCGATCGATGTACTGTTTCTCCCCCGTATTGAGCACTCCCGTCTCATAGCTTTTACCGGAGACCGCACGCACGTCTGTAACGACAACCATGCCCGGCGCCAGAACGGCAATGGACACAACCTGTTCGGTAATTGCTCCGTCGTTGTCGGTAGCCACCGCTTTGAGCGTATAGTTGCCCGCCGCAAGGTTCTGAAGTGCCGCATCGTTTCTGCTCCCATGCGCCGTGCCCCATTCGTATGGCGCGTCGCCTTCTTCGTGGATGAACATATCATTGATATACAGCTTCACTCCCTGGATACTGCCGTCCGGGTCGGTGGCATCGACCACGACGCCCAGATCGGCCGGTGCGGTAAACGTCGTCCCGTTGAGCGGAGAAATGAATTCCACCACGGGTGGCTGCTTGGTTGGACTTGAGCCCGAGCCACCGTCGTTGAATTTGACGGTAAGCGACTTGAAATTCATGCCGCTGATTGCCGTTGAGTAATTGTAGGTACCCAGGTAAATGTAGCGTATGGGACCGAAGTCGCTGTAGGTCACCGAATTGCTTCCTCCCGGGCATTGGGCGGTGACCTTTCCCTTGTCATCCCAACTGAGGCGAATAACATGTTCGGTAGACCCGTCGGTATTCCAGTCGCCGGTGCTTCCAATGTTGTGTTCGTGTTCGGTATGATCGAATGCCTTCGGGTAGGCCTTGAAGCGGGAGAAGGCATATTTTGTGTTGCCGGTGCGCATATGCGCCTTACTGCCGTTTGAATAATGGGTGTTTTCCTGTAATTCGCTGATACAGAAGTAGTTGACTTTGTCATTGGGTCCGAAGGGATTACCGGACATGGTGATGACAACTTCGGCATACCCGCTTGAAACCTCCCGACCCAGATCAAATATCAGTTTGTCGTTACTGCCTTTGACCGTCCACCCTTTTGACGACCAGCTTCCGCCATCCTGCGTGGCTTGCGGGGGGGGCGAACTCATCGAGGTAAAATCGTAGCTGAGCAGATCCGTATTTCCGGGACCACCCGTATTGCTCGAATCATTCGCGAAATCACCAACCGCTATCGCCCAGTCACTGGTAGAGGGAAGCGAGAGAGTGTGGGAGCCCGCCGATCTGGTACCAAGATCTATTTCGGTATACGCTTTCTTTGCATCGACGGCGATCACCTTTTTGGCATACCCCGAGAAAGATATATTAATATTCGAGGTATTTTCCTTGAAAAAAACATAGTGGCTTGATCCCTGGCGCAAACAATATCCATCGCTCAGACTGTTATCGACCTCCATGTCCTTGAGAAAACGATTGTTACGGCGCCAGAAGGTGTTGTAGCAGAGGATCAGGTCTTTATTGGGGTATGCTTTTGAGGTACCCGTTTCGCTGCCCAGGTTTCCCCAGATGCCGGCAACCCCGCCGGCCATTGTGGCCCACCACAGCATCCTTCGCGTAAGCTCAGGATCCACATCTTTGGTGCGGCCACGTATACGAAAACGGTCCTCGCTGAAACTCGGTTTGCTGCCAAGATGCTTGATCATCCGACGATACATATCATAATCGGGTTTGTGGTTTTCGTAGCCCGAATAGTCCAGCCCGTCATAGATCTGGTTGATCTTGTTTTTCTCCGAACGGGCGCCAAGCAGGTGTTTCCAGCCTTTTTTGCCATGGCAGTAGTCATGCCATGCCCTCAGATGCCCCTCGCTGGTCCACTCCCACAGATCGAACCCATAACCCAGCGTCCAGCCGGGAAGATCGTTGAGACGTGTATAGATCATATCGATCACGGCTTTTTCATCGCCATGCAGGGATGAGGCGTCTCCGTTTGGCGCGGCCCATCCGCGCTCTTTATCTCCCCACATCCAGATATGCACCGCCGCGCCGTGGGCATAAGTCTTTTTTATCATCATTTCGAGTTTGTCGAATGTAGCCGGATCGGGAGTTCTATCGCCTCCGACTTTCCGATTATTGATATCAAACCACTGGCCATACACCGGTATGTGCACGCCCGTGAATCCATGTTCGTCGATCATCTCCTTGAGAAATGATTCATACTCTGAATCGCTCCAGTCACCAAGTTTCGGGCCGTCATTGGGGCCAAGCATCACGAAATTGGGAACAAACGCCTTGCCGCTGCCAGTCCATACAAACTTGGGACCGTAATTGGAAATAAAACCATTCGCCGCAACCGCGACAAAAATCACCGCACTGCAGAAGATGCTCTGCGCAAGATAGCGAACCATTTTCATACATTTTCTCCTATGTCATGTAAATACTTTTTTAGTTAACGCATATGAAATAGTACATATTAATATGCAGGCTTCCTATTCAGGTGAGCCAACATTTTTTTTACGGCACCGCTCTCAAAGCGCACCAGATAACTCTGCGCGCCGAAGCGAGCCGGGC
>WJKA01000531.1 GCA_014729375.1 Chitinivibrionales bacterium | reverse complement strand
TGCATATCGCGCGTGTCAAACCGCATTTGCAGCCGTCCGCGATGATCGTAAATGGAAACCTCGCCCGGTCCTTCGAACCCGGTGTTGAGACCGCTGCCGCGCCGGGGTGCCTGTTCAATCGGAGTGGCGCCGCCGTCGGTCAGGACAATTTCTTCATTTCCCGGCACGGCATTGTACATGACGCTGCCGTTTGACACCTGGTATGCATCCGACTTTCCGCCCTGTGTTACCGTACACATACTCCAGTTTGCGGGTACTTCGGTGATCAGGGTCAGGGGCTCATCGTAGAGGTCCGGGTCCATATCCGATTTCAGGCTGAGACGAATGTGCCCGGCCCCGGTTGCCGGCACGGAAATCCTGGCCGTGTTTCGCTCTTTGATATATTTGTGAACGGCAAGGTTTCCCGCATTCCAGATCCGGTCCTTGACTTCCATATACATGTCCAGAAATTCGGTGAATGCATCCAGGCTGATCGTATACCAGTCTCCGCCCACCCCGTGGAAGCAGTAATCGCTGTAGTCGTTGTTGTCCAGGGCCCATTGAACAAACGAGAACATCTCTTCCGCGGAAACGTTGCGACCGCAGTCACCGCGTCGGTTGCGCGCCACAAGCAGATGTTTTTTGAGGATCTCCTCCTTTTCGGCGCTGGAAATATTCCACGGCGTACCGCCGGGCCAGCAGAAACTCATGAGCTTATCTTGCAGCTCAGGGATGAATTCGCGGATGAGCCTGGCGCATTCACCAACTTGATAATCAATCCACTCATACGTATCTCCACCTTCATGGCTCATTGTATGATTGGCGATCTCCTGCCCCGGATACGTATAAACGAGTTCTCTCCAGACATCTCCGTTTCCATACTTCGTGTCACAAAAACATATATAGTACCATGTGCCGATAAGGCCGCGCCTTGTCATTTCGGGAATCGCATATTCGACCTGTGTCGGCGGGCAATCATCAAAATGGAATATGAAAGCGGCTTCTTTGTTGTTTTTCCATTTGGCGACTTCGGTATTGCCGGGTGCGGCTACCAGCCTCGATACAAGAAGAGCACCCAGTATGCACACATTGATCCACCTGCTTTTTCCGGTCATTGTTCTCTCCTTTGCATGGTTATTTGCATATCTTTACTCGAACGAACGGTTGTTACTTCATGCGTTCGCCGCCGGCAATGCCGATGCGGTGCACAACCGGTCGTCCGGATACGACTTTGATTCTATAGCCAACCATCCGATTATGTATGCTGCCCGGATTGATTCTTCTCCCGAGCAACGAATACCAGCCGGACGCGTTATGCCGCTCTGCCCGGTTTACGGCAGTGGCCGCAATCTCGGCAACTGTCCCGCCGGCGCCGGGCAACGGCACCGGTCCCAGCGTGGAAGAGCCCGGCGAGCATGTTCCTTTTGTCCCCGAATAGTACTCCCCGGCCCAGCACTTGATATAGCCCTGTTCCGGATCACCCGCGTCGCCGTAGGTGGTCTGATCGTCCCTGCCCCTGCCGAACAGCACGCCGATAATGCCGTGGCCGGCCATATGCGCAACATGGTTGAAAATGTATTCGCTGCGGTTGTCCTTATATCTTTCAGGGCTGTTGCTTGGATCGATGTACATATTGCCGCAGGGAATCTGCCACAACATGATTCGCAGGTTCGTGTTCTCTGAGAGAACATCGTCGTAATCGAGTACATTTTCGAAATCATCCTGATCGAACCAGTTATTTTTGTACTCCGCGTCGCGGTCGGACCATTCGGAAAACAGCAGGTCCCATTCCACGCCCAGGGAATTCATGAAATCGGCGGCTTTTTGAGGGTCGCGTGTCCCCCAGTGGTTCATCATGGGCGCAAGCAGCACCTTGGGCGCATAGGTATCGCGCATATATTCCAGCACCTGGTTGAACCCGGCAAAATTATCGGGCGCGCCTGAGGCTATGGCATCGGCCTGTCCGGATGCCGATACCGCGGCCGAAACCGTGCGGGCATCCATGGAAGAGCCGGATTTCTGCACCATATAACCGTACATATCAGGCTCGAGATGGACAATAACCGGTCCGTCGTAGCGCGCACATTGGTCCATGAGCTCGCGAAAATCATTGAAATACTCGTTCATTTCGGCGGCATCGTTCAGCGTAGCATATTCATTATCGATGCCTTCACCGCCGAAACCGAATATCACATAGTAGGTAAAGACCGGGAAATAGCCGTTGGTCCTGCTTGCGGTCATATATTTGTAAGCAAAATCGGATCCCCAGTTCTGCCATCCGCGGGTCAGGTACTGGTAGCGGAATTCCCAGGGCACACCGCTTGAAGTCATCCAGTCGATGCTTTCCGGATTATTACTCAGCCCGAACATGAAATTGTGCGAAGGGATGGCGGCGGGCACAGGCCCGCTGAAAGCATATGCCTGCGTGGCGATGCATACAAAGACAGTGGTGCAGATTAAAGCGAATTTCATACAAGCTCCTTACTATTGTGGAAGATGCAGTCGCCGCACTATTTGACGGTCTCGGGTGATCTGGAAATAGACGCCGGGAGCATGGTTATTGGTGTTCGATCCGATCAGCCCCGTTGCAGTGTTGGCTTTTACTCTGGCACCGGTAATTGATACGAACATATACGGTGCCTGATTATTTCCGATTGACGTTGTATACGAAGTATGCGATGACAGCGATCGTGCACTAACCGCGTTGCACGAGAAATCATCCGGCGGGTTCTGCATGATATCCATTCCGAGAATGCCGTGTTCTTTCAGGCTGCTGCCGGTCCACGGACCGTTTGGACAGGTGCCGCTTTTAAAAACACCGCAACTGCGGGAATTATCGTTGTAGGCCCACTGGCACCAGCTGACCTTGTTTTTTGCCAGCATGGAAATCCATTCGCGGGTGCTGTTCAGATCGAGGCGGCCGTCGCCGGAGTTGCTCATCGCGCCCCACTCGGTCACAAACATGGGCAACCCGCCGTCAATTGCCTCCTGCAATTCGCTGCGGCCGTAATCGCCGGTTGCCGACGCATAAAAATGGTAGGAATACATTATATTGTCTCCCTTCAGCTCATTACCGAGTACATCGCCGGGACGGTGACACCATTGCGGCGTGCCGACAATGATAATCGCATCGGGGGCCTTTTTGCGTATCAGGGGAATTATCTCCTCGGCATAGGTTTTGATACGGGGCCAGTCGACACTATTAGGTTCGTTGCAGATTTCGAACAGAACATGCTCTTTTTGACCGTGCTTCTGCGTCATATACTCAAAAAATTCTTTTGCATCGTCGATAACCTCCCAGGGGTCTCCGGGCGTAAGTACATGCCAGTCGACAAGGCAATACATCCCGAGCTGCTCGCACCAATCAACCATGTTGTCTGTCTTGTCAATCATATACTGCTTGCGGTCTGCATACCCTCCCTCACGGGTATAGACACATGCCCGAAAAATATCGGCTTTCCATTCATGCGCCAGCGCCTCCATGGATTCGGCATTATGGCAGTCACCAAACCACTGAATGCCCCCGCTGCCGATACCGCGTAACTGGACCGGATTGCCGCACTGGTTGCTGAGTTGACCATCAATGATTTGCAGGCGACCATTTATTGAAACCGGTGTTTGCTGAGCGAAGGTCAGTACACAATAGCCCGCAACCACACCGGTAACAATAATTTTCTGCACTATAGTCATATTCCTGATCATAGCAGGTATCCTTTCGTTGTTAGCGCCGCTATTGTGCCGCGCGTCCGCGCACAGCAGACATGCGCCGGTTTGTCTGGACTACCTCAATTACATATGCCGCCGCCGGCAGGCGCGCGTGCGTCGGATCAACGGTAACAGTCCTTCCGTTGGCGGTCAAAAGTCGCAGGTAGCCGGAGTGACCGGCATGCGAAGGCCCGGCGAATGCGCCGGAGAGCGCCTTTGACCATCGAGCCGGTTTTCGGTCGGCCGGAGCGACCGCGAACGAGCGTGCAATAGCGGTCGGCTGTATATCATCGAACAGCAGCCCTTCTATTTTGCTGTTGCGTAAAGAGAAATCGACCCAGGCGATAAAGATTTCCTGATTGGTGTCTCCGGCGCGAGCGGCTACGCCCTCACCGATCTGTTTTGGCGGATTATCGAGGTTTCCCCACCAGCTTTCGTTGTTGGGATAACCGGTTTGCACGCCGGCGCAGCAGGGGGCAAAGTAGTCGGCCCAGCGCGCCATATAGCTGCAGTGCTCATCGAATGAGTTGGTCCCCTGTGCATCGTTGACAAAAATCATATCGTTGTCTGTGCCGCGATAGGTGTCGGGCATGCGGTTTGTTTCCCAGTGTTTGAGCATCAGGCGGTAGTCGGGATTGTAGGACTTGATTTTCTCGTCCCAGGCGCGGGCTTTGTCGTCGGTTACCGGAATGCCCCATTCGCCCTGTGAGACAAAGTACCATTCATTATCGATACCGAAACCTGCTACCGAGGGATGATGGCTGTATTGTCCCAGAACGGCATCAATACAATCGAGAATATCGGCATCACCCGATTCCACCTGCAGGATAACTCTGGCTCCGATCTGGTCGAAATAGTCCAGGATCGGCTCATGCTTATCATTTGATGCAAAGGTAATTTTTGGATACGATCTTCCTTCTGCAGGAAATTCCAGCATGCAGGAATTGCTGTTCTGATTGATTCCTCCTACGATCCATATTGCCAGAGGAGTACAGTCATCGCCGAAAAATGCGGCCATATTAAGGAGGATGTTGCCCCATTCCTGGTTATCAGGCCATGGTCGCGCACCATAATATGAAGAGCGGGCGCCGGCGAAGGTGACTGTTGCACTCTGAGTTCGACCGGCAAGCAGCAAGGCTGCAATTGTCAATAAAATGATTGGTTTTAAGGTATTGGGCATGAACACCTCCCTGAATGTTTTTTTTACCCGGTGTGCTGAGTATATATGCATGGAAATAATCTAAGAAATTCAGGATTAATCTGCAAGGAGTTTGTGCAATATTTCATAAAATTTGTGGTATTTTGTTCCACGAAATATATTAATAAAAAAATAAAAGTTATTGATTTTTATGAAATTAGTAGCTATAATAAATAAAAATACTATTAATATTTAATTTATTTGTTCCGCAATAACCAGCGGTTTTTCACCAGGGAAATAATTATAATGGATGATATTTTTGACTATCTGGATTACCGGGACTATTTAGCCGACCATTATCAGGACAATAAAAAGCGGCGCCGCAGCTTTTCATTCCGCTACATTACTTTGAAAACGGGTCTCGATGCCAGCTTTTATGCCAAAGTGCTTAATAAGCAGAAGCATATTGCCGATAATGCGATTCCAATACTGACTGACTTTCTCAAGCTGAAAAAACGGGAGCGTGACTATTTCACTGTTCTGGTCCATTTCAATAAATCAAAACGCGCTGCCCAGGAACAGCTCTACTTTGAAAAACTCCTCTCATTGCGCACACCAATCAGCAAAAAACTCGAAAAAAACAAATACGATTATTTCTCATCATGGTATAATATTGTTATCAGGGAACAAATGAGTGTTCATCCGTTTAGCGGCAATGTCAGGGATCTTGCTGCTCGGCTGCTCCCGCGTATTACTCCTGAACAGGCAAAACGTTCTGTTAAACTGTTGGAAAAACTGGGGCTGATTCAAAAGGAAAGCGACGGAAGCTACCGGGCTACCGAAGAGTTCATTAGCACCGACGGTGTTATGCGCACCCTGGCGGTGCGTACCTTTCAAAAAGAAGCACTCAGGCTGGCAGGGGAGGCGATTGAGCGGGTTCCTAAAAAAGACCGTGATATTACAACGCTGACCATTAGCGCTTCGCGTGCGTGTCTGGAGGCGATCCGCGAGCGGCTTACCGAAGTACGGGGAGAAATTCTGCAAATGGTTCAGGAAGACACCGGACCCGAAGAAGTCTACCAGCTTAATTTCCAGGTATTTCCCCTGACGCAGAACAGCTCAAGGAAGGAGCGGTAATGCGTGGCGCTCTCCTTATCTCCGGCTGTCTGACCGCGCTTCTTTGTGGGGCGCTCGGGTGCGGCAGTCAACCCACCGCGGGCGGCACCGGCACCGAGACGGTGAACACGTATGCGTTTCTTTCCACCGGCGAACCTGCCCGGGGTGCGACGGTGCGGGTTATCGATGCCGAAGGGTGGCTCGACAGCACGCGGTCCGGATCATCACCGGTAATCGAAAGCACGGTTGTCGGCGATGACGGCCGCTTTTCCATGGATCCACGCACCCGTGCCGGAATTGAAAATCTGCAGATCGATTATCCGGGCGAAGCACTCCTGCTGCGGCACGTGCACCGCGATCGCCTGTCCGGTGATACGATACGACTGGATGTGCCGGCATCGTATGGCGGAACACTCTCATCCGGCACTGCACCAATCAGCAGGCTGCTGCTGGCCGGGTCGGCCTATCAGGCCGATGTCGATGCATCGGGAGCGTTCAGCTTCCCTGCCGTCGCAGCGCAGGCGTATGCAGCGCTGATTGTGACAAACACAACGTCTCCCGGCCTTGTAACCGGCGGCTCAGTCAACCTTGCTCCCGGTGAAAATGTCACCGATACCGGCCTGAATGTATCACCCGCCAGGCTGCTGGTCGACAATTTCGAAGGCGGCGTGGGGCCCAGTGCCCTTGGGCTGATACGGCCGGTGCTGAGCTGGTATGCCTATTCCGACTCATTCGACCTGACCTGGGATTGGGACACGCGTTCCTGGGAATGGAGTAAGTCAATCAAGGGGGCGCCATATGGACATTCCGATATGACTATAACGGCAATCCCCGACGATCGTGGCGGAACAGCCGCGGAATTCGTTGCATTACTCGACAGTGCGTATTCCTATCCCTATGCCGGTATCGGTATTCCTCTGGCAAGTCTTAAGTCCGGGGGCGTTGATTTGTCGTCAATGAGCGCATTCTCCCTCAGGGCAGCCGGATCGGGAACCATTCGTATCCGGCTCGAAACGCAACTGCTGCGGAACATCAACAACAGCGATTCGCATTTCACCTATTCGCTGGCGCTCGACAGCACCTGGCGAAAGTATACTATTCCGATCGATTCGTTCACTATCCAGCCTGCTCTGTCGCAACCAGGGCAGTACACCTGGCAGGATGTTGCACGCAATGTAGAGTTTATCGAATTCCATTTTTCACATGTTAACAACCCCGGGGCGGATACCCTGCAACTGCGTATTGATGATGTGTATCTTGAAAACGTAACGCTCGACAGCCTGCTGCTGTCACGATAGGATTGGGGCAGATCGCCGTGGGTATCCAATTTCATGACATAGTGGCCGGGTGAACCCCGTCTGCCGAACCGGTCGGTGCCATTCCAGAATGCCTGATTATTCCTGACCGGAGCTTCAGCCACACAGGCGCCGTTTGGGGTATAAATCCGGGTGCTGCCTCTGTTGACATTGTGTGCAATCGGCATGCGGACCTGCTTATGCGGCATTTTCCGGTCAATCGATTTATTTTATGTAGTATGAATATCTATCTTGAACTGACACGTGCTTTTAATACAAACAAAGTTCGTACCATAATCAGCTCCGGTCAGGCAGCGGTTTTGCATCATATTGCCATTATGAGCAAAGATGGCGACTGGATAATTCGTGAGGATGAAGAATCATTGCGCCATGTATTGAGTATACTCGAAAGCTATGGCGCAAAATATCGTTTCGGTGCGCCGCTGGACATTCGCTGGTTATCGAACGGGTGGAGTTCACATTTTGAATTTATGCATCAGGGAATGCGCGTCCGTACGGATTTTGTTTCACGTCCGCCGCGTCTAAGCGCAAAGGACCTGGAGTCACTGTGGTTTGAAAGTGTGAAGCAGGAAATACCGTATATCGGATTAATCCCGCTGGCCGAGTTGAAAAAAACAAACCGGGAAAAAGATTATGCGGTTATCGGTGAACTGTCCCGTCTGATGTCTGATATACGGAATCAGTTGCGCTACAGCCGCAGTGCGCGCGATATTATTGATATAGAGCAAAAGCACCCGGATGTTGTCGATGAAATATCAAAAGAACGTCCATTGCTGCGGCAGGCCGCCCGTGGGCGGGATATCCTTGAGCAGGAACTCGATGCAGAACGCCGTCGGCTTATGCGGGCCAATGAACAGCGATTGCAGGCGTACATTGATGCATCTTCCCGATGGTCGTCACGATGGAAAATTCTGTCAAAGACGTTGGCTGATTTGCCGCTGTTCGACGCACATGAGCGTGTCGTGAAAGAGGCCGAATCGCTGCTTCCCGTATCTGTTGAAAGGAAACCCGATGCGTGATGAATTTCTCAGTGAAGAAGACCTTGATTTGCGAACAATGTCCGAAGAGGAATTGTATGCCTGGTGGGATTTGTGGCTGCACCAGGCGCAGGCTACCAACGATTTTGACAGACAATCATATTCGCATGGGGTATTTACGCTGATGAAAGAACCGGAAGCGGAGTGAGAGTATATCCGAAACGCATTACCTTATGGAACCGGTACTCCTCAGCATTTCCAGGCCCTATCGCACGATACAGCGTGCGAATCGAATCGTATTTCCTGCTAAATGCCCGGGGATGAATACAGAGCGATCATTTTTTCGGTACATGTCGATTGTTGTAACACACGCACCATCGGCATCGAACAACTCGACAGCCTCCAGCCGTCCCCTCAGCCTATAGGGGATAGTAAATCGATTTCCGTTCACCGGAAAGACCAGACCGGCGCCTTTACTTGTAGCGGGTCGGGCGCGGCGCGGCACCGTGCCGACCAGTCCTGAACACGGTCCCGTATCATGGTCGTTATTCAGCCAGCAATCGTAGAGTTCGCTCATCTCCTGTGTACGTTGCAGGTGTGCCGATGAAAGATCGGCGGTTTCCCCGCGGTCGTTTTCGATATCGTACAAATGCCAGGTATTCGAGCCCGCGGCCTGCACGATTTTCCACTTCCCGCTGCGGACGGCTTTTTTGCCGTGGAATTCCCAGCAGAGCACTGCATGGCCGGGATCGGGCTCTGCTTTCAGCGAGGGGTAGAGGCTTACACCCTGAAGCGGCGGCATGGCGTCGCCGTTGTAGGGTGAAGGATACTCGACCCCGGCAACATCGATACAGGTTGCGGTGATATCCATGACATGGCCGACACGGTCGCTGACGGCGCCGGGACCGATTACCGCAGGCCACTGTACAAGCAGGGGCGTGGAAATGCCCCCTTCATGGAGATAGGTTTTATAATACCGGAATGGACAACAGCAGGTATTGGCCCATCCGGGATGGAGCGCGTCGAGGTTTTCTTCGCCACTGGCCCCGTTATCGGAAAGAAACATGACCATGGTCGTGTCTTCGATCCCGTTGCTCTGCAATGTTTCGAGGACCCTTTGCACCGACCGGTCGACCCCTGCCACGAGCCCGGCATGATTGGCCATTTCTTCGGCGGTATGCGTCTTTTTGCTGCTGTCAAGGGAGTCCCACGGCGGCGCCCCGGAGTCGCTGTAATCGGGGAGCGCCATGTCGGTCGGGACAATGCCTTTTTGTTTCAACCGTTCGAATCGTGCTTGACGGATCGTATCATACCCGACGGTATAGGTGTCGCTGAACGGCTGGTAGTCGTCGGGACGGGCCTGACCGATCAGGCCTTCACCGGAAAAATGCGGCGCAGGATGGGAGAGGTAGAGAAAAAAGGGCTGTACCCCGGCTTTCTCGTTGATAAAATCGACGGCATAATCGGTAAGCGCATCGGTGAGATGAAAATCGGTGTCACCGGGGTCCTTTGTCCAGGAACTTCCGTCGCGGTTCATGGTACCCGGATCGAGATAGTTATCGGT
>WJKA01000530.1 GCA_014729375.1 Chitinivibrionales bacterium | reverse complement strand
CGGAACCCGTATTCATCCCAGGACTCTTTTGATTTTTTTCCTGCAGGGGAGTAGTCACCCATCGTGAGCGTGTCTTTTAACGACCTGGCTTTGCGGATAACTACCGTATCCTTTGTGGTATTCGGACCGACCCCGACAGTCGTATCGATACTGTCCCGAAGTACAATAGCTTCCCTGACAGCATATGCATCGCTTCCCTTAGGGGGGAATATCGAGTATTCGAGGTGGAATTTGCCTCGCGAAACTTTGTCGAAATAGTTTTTTGCATATTCGAGCTGGTGCTTGAAATAATCGGCATCATGCAGCATGTTGTCGTATTTGTAAATGCTCGTGTCGCTGTATGCATCGATTTCATCCGGATCGTCCATGTCGCTGAAATTACCCGTTCCGGTGGTTGCATCCAGCGTGTCCCTTTTGAATTCTATCCGGATTGCCAGTACGTGAAGCGTGTCGGTTTTTTCTTTGGAAAAAGAATAGAGCGGGCCGGGATTGTCGACTGCTGTTTTGAACAATCCACGTGACGATTTGCTTTTGTGCAGGGAGGGGAACTCCTGCGATACAACGGGAATCGACTGAACGAACAGAACCGTCAGTACGAGCAGGACGATACGAGCTTTCATTATTGAATACCTTCTAAACTACCGCTGTTTTTTGTACCAGTCAACGTTTGACCCGGGGCCCGGAGCGCTGCTTTCTGCCATCAATCAGAAACTGAAAATAAGCGAGAAACGGGGTTGTCCATGCCGCACACCATGGCTACCGTCCCGGTGAGAATCGGTTTCATCAGTAATAAACGTCCGCAAAACTTCCTTGAAAAAGCCCTCAGGGGAGTGTATATATGAAAAGTCAAAGTTGAGATTACCGTATTTGACTCCCAGGCCGATTGTTAACTCATACCGTTCGCCGAGGTAATCGAACAAAAATCCCATTCGCGCGGCAAGAAAATGAAGGTACCAGTATTCGAGACCCATATTAACATTGACTTCTTCGAATATCGATACAATTCCCTGCTCATCCGAAAGGTCGGAATAGACTGCTTTCCAGAATGGATCGGGATCTTTGTTGATATAATTCCGGGCGAGTTCCCTGTTGAGATCAAAGAGGATATTCAGGTCGTGCAACGGCGATTCGATAGCGCGGTAGGCGAGGCCGAATTTAATCGTAAAGGGGATCGGATCGGCTTCCTCCCGTGCGATATAAAAAATAGGCGGCCCCATGTTCTGGAGAGTAAGTCCGAGGTCGAGGCCGCGCGTAAAAAGATTGCGCTTGAGTAAAGCGGCATCAATGGCAAAGGTCTGCCCGACCCCCTCCGAGCCTTCACCGATACCCGGCGCAAGTGCGCTGTGTACATACTTGACGTTAAGACCAAAGGAAAGGTCCTGCTTGATCGCCAGTCCATAGTTCAAACCAAATATGCCTTCCCAGGAACGGAACCGTGCAATCTCACGACCTTCTTCATCGGTCATGGTGTTCTCACCGAAATTTATGAAATTTACCGTAACGCCGAATGTACCCCAGTCTTCAGTGGGATAGATAAACGATGCATACATATGATGCAGATCGCGGAGTTTCAGTGCCGGGAGGAGCAGCTCCCAGAAAAGCATGACCTGTTTTTCGGCATAATCGTATTGAGAGATTGCTTTATCGGTAGCAAGCCAGACATCATCGCCGTGAACCGCCACGCCGTAAACCTTGTCTCCCTTCAGGGCATTTTTGGAATGGAACGCTTTCCATTCCGGCGGTTCTTCAATCACAGCACCTTCTTCACCGGTTTTTGTGCGACCTTCCTTGTAGGATATCGCACCGCGGTTTGTTCCGATCCAGATCCGTCCTTCATCGAGTTCCGCGAAAGAAAAAACTTTGCTTTCAGGGAATTTGTAGCGTTTCCATGAGGTTTCATCGTAAATTGAAATGCCTCCCTGGCCGCCGATCCAGAGTCTGTCCTGTGAATCGTACATAAGCGCGGTAACAGATTGCGTAAGGAGACCGTCCGCAGTATCAAATATCTGCCAGGAATCATCCTTTTTCTCCAGAAGTCCGTATGGCGTGCCGACATAGAGAGCACCGTCATCGCCAAATGCAACGGCGTTTACCGTCGGTTCCGGCAATTCCTCAAATTCAAGCTCGTAGGTAGACCAGATTCCTTCCGACATGACCGCCAGGCCGAGATCGGTTCCGACAGCAACTTCATCATAGGGCCCGACACCGAGACAGGTGACTTTTTGCGATGGCAACCCGTCAAGAATCCCATACCTGCTCCAGGTGGTGCCGTCAAACCGCCATAATCCCTTTTCCGTGCCGATCCACAGTTTTTCGGTGGCATCCACTTTCAAGGCCGTGATACTGTCGTTTACCGCAATTGTAAAGGGCACTTTCAGTTCGACAAGATTTTTGAATTCGATATCTTCCCGGGAGAGGATGTCCCGGGTTTTATCGATATATTCCTGTGCTGTCGTACTGTCCATATACTGAACCAGCACGTCGAATATACCGGCGCTGTCGCGATAGATATCATCAAGCTCGAGTATGGCCAGCGCCGGGTCGGCCGAATCGCCGCGTGTTTCCCCGCCGGAGGCCCCCGCAGTGTCGGATGTTCCGGCCTTGAAAAGGTCTTGCAGCTTTTGATATCGCTTCATTTCGATTTCATTGGTTTTCCTCAAAATCATCACTGCTTTTTCAAGTGCCTGCTCACTGTCGGTTTCAAGGTACTTGCGGGCAATATCGATGAGCCGGTCTCCCTCTTCGACAAGATACAACTCATGAGATTCCCAGGCTTTGCCGTTGTATCGAAGCAGGCCGTTGGCGGTGCCGACCCAGATTTTTTCCCTGAGACTGAACTCTTTTTTCTTTTTCCCGGCTATCGTATAGAAAGCAGTTCCGGAGTTGGCAAGATGCGCCCTCCAGGTGTTTGCCAGAGGTGCCTGGCCGAGTCCGGCCGGATTGAAATAGGTTGCATTGGCATCATTGGCCAAAGCGGTAAATGCTTCACCAAGCCCTGTTGCCCGTGCACCTGGAGGAAATACAAGCGTAATTACAGCAGCCTGAAATGCTGCAGAAACAGAATTGCTCAGAAATACAATACAAAGCAGTAGCAGTGATACAGTTTTCCCGGAAAATTTCATTAATTGAACTCGCTTATTGAATTTTGACAATTTTTTTCCAATCGGGAAGCGGCGGAAGCTTGTCTTCATCAAAAAGAGACTGCATGCCGAATACTGTCGTTTCTCTCAGGTTTTCGTCACCTCGATAGCATTTTAATTCGCATTGGCATCCTGGATGAAACGGAGGGATTATTTTCGGATATTTATATATCTGTTCGCGGGTTACAAAGTGACCGTGCGAAATCTTTTTTTTACACACCGGATCATTATCCTTATATCCGTAATAATAAAACTCAACACCTTCCTTATCACCCTCTTCAATTTCAGCAATGCTTGATTCTATCCCGGAATTCCAGTGTTTCACCAATGCATCTCTATCGGAGTTTGTCAGTGTATTTCCATTAATATCTTCGTTTTGCGAAGCTAAATATTTACGCAATTCTTCGTGCGAGGGCTTGAACTGGGTTATTG
>WJKA01000529.1 GCA_014729375.1 Chitinivibrionales bacterium | reverse complement strand
CATCTGATAAATGGAATACGCTGATTGTTGAGGCGCTGGATATAATCCGGACCAGTAATCCCTCTCGTGCGGTGATGATCGGTACTGCGGGATGGGGCGGGGCGGAAGGTGTCGGATCGCTTGACTTGCCTCCCGGCGACAGTAATCTTATTTTGACTGTTCATTACTATAATCCATTTCATTTTACTCATCAGGGGGCAAGCTGGGTAGACGGTGCTGATCAGTGGCTCGGCACTGCCTGGGATGGCACAGTGTGCGAGAAAATTGCCGTTGTCAACGAGCTTGCATCGGTCAGAGGCTTTGCAGAAGCACATAATATTCCTGTCAATGTCGGTGAATTCGGTGCATATTCCGCGGCAGATATGCAATCGCGGGAAAAGTGGACTTCCTATTGCGCGCGGGCTTTCGAATCGCTCGGATTCAGTTGGCACTACTGGGAGTTCTGCTCCGGTTTCGGAATCTATGATGCGTCATCGGGAACATGGGAACAGGAGCTTGTGGATGCGTTGATTTCAGATGATACCGGTGGATTGGTATCGGATATCGAAGTGCACGGGAATGACATACTAACCAATGGAGATTTTTCGAGCGGAAGGGATTCCTGGGGGTACGGTGTCTGGAGTGCCACAGGCCAGGCCGATTTTGCGGTTGTTGATGAATCGTTTCACGCAATGGTGATCGAGCCGGCGCCGGAGACGTGGAATATTCAGCTCATTCAGTCTGACCTTGCACTTCAGGCGGGTGAAGACTATTATCTCAGTTTTGATGCCCGCGGAACAAGCGGAAAGTCACTGTCCGTTTCCTTGATGAACAGCGCCGATTATTCTTCATACGGTGGTACAAGCACAACGCTTTCCAGCACCTATCAAAAGGTTTCGACCTGTATTTCAATTCAGCAAAGCAGGTCCGACGGGCAACTGGCATTCAGCTTCGGAGCAAGCACCGGGGAGCTGTATATAGATAATGTAAAGCTTATTAAAATCGACTCGGCAACGCGGGAAATATCGGGCCTGCAGCATGCCATGCACACAACACGTTCGGGATTGCAAAAACCAGGCTTGCTTGACAAAAGGGCTTTGCTGGGTGCGGCTTTCGACAGCAGGTGCGAAATGTTCGGCATCAACGGAAGGAAAATTTGTTTTCCAGTCTCTACTTCATTAAAAACAGCATATCCTTCACTACAAATTCTTCTTGTCAAACAATAACAACAAGCAACACGCAAATAAATTCAGATTCTTTTTGCTATTGCCTTCCTGAGTATTAAACATGTAATTTCTTTTTGCGCAGATATTCAGGAGTGACGGTGACCAAATCGAAAATAATGCACTTCCATGGTTTTATATGCATACTCGTTTTTTTGTGTATTCGAGCGGGTGCTGATACACATAGTGTCGAAACCCGTGGCGACACAGCTTTTTTCCGGAACGGATGGCTCGAGTATCAGGAGAATGTTCCTGTTCTCCATGTCAAGGGTACTCATTATGAGGCCGGTCTGCAATACGGCGTATTGCTGAAAAAAGAAATTGCCGTATCTCACAGCGAAATAGAGATTTTCAGACAAAAGCTGGAAAAGGAAACAGCCGCAAACCTTCCCTGGTTCAAACGGTTGCTTTTCTTTCTGTTTGCAGAGCGGTATATCAAAAAGGAAATAGAATCATATACAAAAAAAATGCCTGCAGAATGCCTGGAATATGCAAAAGGTCTGTCGGACGGTTCCGGTATAGATCTTGAGCAATGGCTTCTCTACACTTTCTGGAGCGATATTTTCTGGAACTGCTTTGCCTTTATTCTCAAGGACGGCGACCGGGTAATTCACGGAAGAAATTATGATTTCTATACTAATTTTCTGAGCAAGTATCCGCTCCTGGTAGACTATGACATCACCGGGAAATATCGATTTACAAGCATTACCTTTATCGGTATGCCTGTGTTGACAACAACGCTTAATGAATCGGGGCTTAGTCATTCAGTAAACATGTCGATATCTGCGAATATGTATAGAGGGAAAGATGCAAAGCCTTTTTGCGCACTGCGGGCGGTGGTAGAGAATTGCGAAAACCTCGCGCAGGCTGATTCTGTGCTGCGATCAATAAAATTAAAGAATTCATACTGCATAACGGTTGGAAGCGGGAATGAACGTTCGGGGGCAATTTTCGATATCACCGGACCTGCGGTGTACCGAAACAGCGCGTTAGATAATCCGATATTCGTTTCCAATCATTTTGTAAGCGATTCAATGACAAAGCAGTATCATACTATTGATTCCGATTTCTATTATAACAGCTATCGGGACGCCACATTCAAACGACTTATTGAACAATCCGGAGAAAGTAATATTATTGATAAAGCGATTTCAATCCTTTCAAATACCGATTGCTATTCCTATAAAGCATCCCCGCTTCCACAGGTTGATGCCACAATAAATAATGTTTTAAGTATGAACGCCAATGTTATTGACAATACAAACAAGAAGATATATTTCGCGATCTATCCCTATTACGCTGCGTGGAGTAGATGGTATGTTTACGATATGCAAAATAATCTACTTGAGATATACAAGGAGGCTGATTCGCGGTTGCTTCATCCCCGCCTGAAAAGCTATTCTGAATTCTATTGGAAAGACATGTTTCTGGTACACAAGAGCAGGGAAAACGTCAAGCGCTATAAAAAAGAACTCGAAAATCTGCAGGTTATGAATTTATGGTCGATGAAAACGCTATTTGCGTATAGTCGAATCCTTGGAAATAACGATCAAGCAAAAATGTATGCCGACAAGATAATCGAGCAATATCCTGATATTGCCACCGGATACAGATTAAAAGGGGATATTTTTGCCGAAGAAAAAAGGCTTTCGAAAGCTGCAGAGGCCTACGAACAGGGACTGAAAAAAGAGATAATTACTTTGCCTGAAAAGGCCCGGATATGGTATGCACTTGCACATATCTTTCATTCACGTGAAAAAGAATCTGAAGCCCGGAAGTATGCAACGAAGGCGATTGCTATTTATGACAGGTACCATATATCTGATGATTCTAAAAGGGAAATCAGAAAATTAAGGGATATTTCAGGAGAATAAAATGAGAAATCCCGTCCCTGAAATGCATGTCCCTCAATTGTTTCATCCCCGAAATCCTATCCAATAATCTTTTCGCTAATCCTGCTGGCAAGCGCCTGCATTTTTTCCTCGTTCGGCTTAATTCCGTAATGAACAATTTCTCCTTCACAGACATCCGCACCGTTCAAAACGAGCATCTCGGTCATACGATTAATAGCCTGGTTTCCTCCTGTCCAGTTGAACGGTAGACCCTTGACAGCAAATGGAAGCGTTTTTTTACCCTTGAGCGTCTCGATTGATTTCAGGAATTTGATAACTACCGGCGCGGCAGTGAATGCCCAGACCGGCGTGCCGAATATAAGCGCATCAAATTCATCAAGTTCGGGCGGGTTGACAATTGTAAAGCCGCTGTTGCGGGGCTTGACAGCGCCTTTCGTGCGAAGAAGCTGTATGTCGACATCGTGACCTTTTTTACGGAGAATATCAGCGACTGCCCGTGCTACGGCTACCGTATGGCCTGTTTGAGAATAAACGATAATCCCGATATTCATGGTATGCCTCCTTAAGACTCGGTACATGAAATAATATAGATTATCGCTGTGAAAAGAAGTTAGGAGAAAAAAAACGATACAAGCAAGAAAGAAGAACGTCGACCGTAGAAAGTTGAAAAAAAAGACTGTATGCGGAAGGAATAAAAACAGGTTAAAGAACTTGATGGTCGCAATCCTGGAATCAATAAATCAGTATCCGGCATTTTTCATGTTCAACTGAAACCCATAGTCATCCCATCTGCAATCTCCGCAAATGCTCGCGGGCAACTCCCGCCCACCAGGATTGCGGGTTCTTCTGGTAGAATTCCGAAAATCCATGGATCGCTTCGGTTTTCCGAGACACTTTCATACCCATTTGACCGAGATTGTAAAGGCCAAAGGGATCATCAGGCTTCTGCTTGGAAAATGATTTGATATAGTCGAATGCCCGTACGAAATTGCCCTGTTGATAATTGAGAACACTTGCAGTCCAGAGATCGTCGGCTGAAGCTGCGTTTGCACTGTCAGAAAGCCGGGACTCTACTTCATCGAGCATTTTTCTCAACTGATCTGACGACATATTAAACGACTGATATTGCGGCGGGCAATAGATATCATTCTTACTCGGGGCAATTTCATGCTCGAACCAGATCCGCGTCTCTTTCGGAAGTACCTTGAATCCCTTTGCTTCAGAGGTCATCCAGGTAGTGTAATCTTTGGTGAAACTGGCCCGGATCTGAAAAAGAGAGCGCACGCCTTTCAGATGGGGCAGCTTGCTGTAGGAATTCATCATTGCCTTGTCATCATCAACATCAATACGATACTCGATAATCCCTGAAGCAATAGAAGTCATATAATTGCCCGACGGCGGAGAAAGGGGAACGATGATTCTGTTGGCTTTCCAGTCATAGAGTGCATTTCCATTGCCGGGTACCAGAAGAATTGAGGGTTTCCCGAGATATGCCGCCCTTTCGTTGCGAAATGCATGCGGATCAAATTCGAGAATATTCCTGATGCATGCAATGAGCTCGTGCATGGAAAAAACAGAATTCGTACTTGTCATGATGGGGCAGCTTTCGCTTCTCAACCGCTTTGCACAAAGCTTTGCCAGGTCACGAAGGTAATCAAGCTCCTTGATGATCCCGGCCTGAACCTCTTTGGGTGACAAATCCTGTTGTTTTTTTTCGATTTCCTTTATTTCATCCCTGGCTTTGGCAATGTTTTCCTCGACCTCGATAATCTGGCCGAAATAATCGTGCAACTGATGATCGTAATTGCGAAGTTCCAGGCGTTTTTTTTCCGACTTGATTTTTTTGAAAAGTTTATCGCTTTTTTCACCCGCAGTTT
>WJKA01000528.1 GCA_014729375.1 Chitinivibrionales bacterium | reverse complement strand
CTATGTTACTCCACAGGTTTTTGAAATCGATCCGCAGGGACGGTTTTACCTTGAATTCAGGATCCGCAACCAGATACTTCCCATAATAATCGTTAAAAACAGCCGCGTGCATGCAAAGTTAACAATAGAAAACATGTGGAGTGAGCAAGCCACGCTGTACGATGAAATCAGCAGGCGCTCGTTTCCGATTATCGTGGATGAAGAGGGGGTGTACCGGGCGACGTTGAAGCTGTGAGGCGCTGAACATGGAAATGCTGTAGACCGACCAAAGCGCCCCGGCTCTTCAACGATCCAATTGCGCGCACGATATAGGTCGTTATATTCAGGGATTTTCTGATGCAATGTATCACCTGGGAGTCGCTGCTGCGAGTATTTTTTATACAAAATGCGGTGCATGGTTCGAATTCAGCGAAAATATTGGTAATCGATGAGTTCCCCTGTCTGGTTCAGCTCGATCCTGCATTGCCAGGTATTGTGCAGAAACTCTGCGATACCGGCGCGATAAGCGGGCTGAATAGAATTTCAGGAGTGAAGCTTTCGTAAAGGAGTTTTTTATGGACAGAGAACTATCAAACAAACTCTCCCCCATTCTTTCCCGGCGGAGTATCCGTTCATATCAGGACAAAGAAATTTCCAATGAGCTGATTGATGCGCTGCTGCATGCAGGTATGGCCGCCCCCTCCGCGTGCGCGAAAGACCCCTGGCGGTTCATTGTAATCAGAGACAAAGCCATGCTTGGAACGGTGTGCGAAAAACTGCCGAATGGAACGATGCTTGCCCGGGCGGCACTCGGCGTTGTTGTGTGCGGTGATCTGAATGCGGCCCACAGCAATCAACTCAGCTATATGCTTCAGGACTGCTCCGCATGTATCGAGAATATCCTTATCACCGCGCCGCTGCTTGGTCTGGGCGCTGTCTGGCTGGGAATCCATCCCCGTCAGGAGCGAATAGATCACCTCCGAAAGGTTTTATCGCTCCCTCACGCCATTATTCCTGTTTCGGCAATTGCGATCGGCTATCCCGATGAACACAAGGCGCCGCGCTCGAGGTATGATGAGGGATATGTCCATAATGAGAAGTGGTGAGGCGATAAATCCGGCCGCCCTCGTCACAACAAGCCTGCCTCGTCACTTATTACCTGTTCAGAAAAGCCTTTTCTGAACGGAGTGACGGAGTATTGGAGTATTGGGGTTTTGCTGTAAGTGATTAATTATATACCGGCTATACAAAACCATTACTCCACCATTCCAGTACTCTACTATCCGTTAAAATTTCTTTAAAGTCTATTTTGTACAGGTACTACTTAAATTCCGTTATCACAATACCACGGGGACATTTCTGGTCCATGAGAGTGCGAACATACATACCATTAGCCGGGCTTACGGTCTTGGCGCTGTTACGACGGTGGACTGCTCTGCCACGGATATCAAATATTTCATGGGCAAAACGATTATCCCGCCCCGCGGTCCTCACCGTATAGGAAGGGTTCCTCACCGGCGTCACATCATACTCCAACGCCCCGTTGGTATACCGGGTAACGGCCTCACAATTAACATCGCCCTCATAATCACAAAACCGGGCATCCTCGACCCACAGGATGCATGACGCCATACTGATAATGTCGAACATGATAAGGGCAAGCAGCCCGTCACCGTCCGGCGCGGCAACGGAATCCAGCTCGGAAGTCAACGTGTTGCTGACTGTTAAAAGATCGGTGTGGCCCTGCTCAAACCCGCAGGAAAACAATATTTCATCGGAGGAGTTTTTTCTGAATATGTTTTCATTTTCTCCCATAATTTCCGCCTGCCCCGCCTTATACGAAAGTACGACTGGATTAAATCTTAGAAAGAACTCATAGGAATCGAGATTAACTACATCGGATGCACGAATCGCGACAATAATCGAGGTTCCTGAAAGTTGTGCAACCGAATCGATTTCCTGTGTCTGATAATCAAGATCTACCATTATTTTCGCATTTTCATTGGGCCCGGCAAGAGCATGCATTACCGTTATGCAAATTACTGCCAATACACGAAATTTTTTCATTGTTCCCCCTTATTGAAAATCAACTCCGGCCCTGTCTCATGCTTAATGATACCCCTCTTATTGTCAAGTAACTCACTCTTTACAATCTCAACTTTTCCTTTGCCGGCATTCTTTACCGACAAAAGAAGTATCCCGGCAAGCCTTTCTTCGGCAATGGTCCCGGTGGGTTCGGTCCCGGTAAGGGTTGCCGAAATATTTACCTTTCCTTCTCCTTTTTTTATTACCGGAATGATTTTCCCCTTGCCGCTCCGTAAAACATTGTGTAACCCCGCAAAAGGATCGTCAATAACGGCCCGCTCAAGGGCAAAAACATCCGAATCATAGGCAATATCGATTGAATACGTATCGAGATTGGTAACATCCTTGATCATAACAATAATTTTAATCTGATCACCACCCGAGGGGCTCCCGTTATTGGTCTGCAGCGAAATTACCGGCGCATTTTCCGCTGCAAAAAGCATGCATGCCGTCATTAACAGGCTTACGGTAAATTGTTTCATTGTATTCTCCAATGTGTTAATTTTTTTCTATTACTTCAGGTTCAACAGGTCAACAGGACATAGGCTGGAAGCCCATGCCACATGTGTAAAATCTGAGTTTCAAATTCCAAACCGCAAAAGCGCCATTATCGTACTCCAGTATACTTGTTATCCAATCTGAAGCCACCTTACTTTACCTTATGCCAACTGTCGCCGAATACCGACAGATCCTGCACATCGATAATCTGATTGCCCGTCCCGGCCTCCAAACTGAGGTTCAGATTGGTAATCCATTCCCAACCGGCGTCGGTTTCTACTTTATGCCAACTGTCGCCGAATATGGACAAGTCTTCAACTCTGACCGTATCATCCCGGTTAAAATCTCCCCGGAGCCATCCCCGGGCGGTATACACCTGTCCGTTTCCATCCGACATGACAAGGGAGAGAAAATCGTTGACCGGGCCGTACATTTTCCCGATTGCCGTCCCGCTGCCGAGATTCATGGGATGACCGGCCGTATACAACGCCCCCAGGTTCTGATAGGTGCCGTCGGTACGGTTCCTGAAAAAGAGAACATCACCAGCGGCAGTTCCCACCAGCAGATCAGCAGCGCCGTCGCCACTGATATCCATCATGCACGGCGCAGCATCGAGTCCTGCAACAACATTCCCTGTTCCGGTAGTCAGGTTAACCGCTGCCGCCCACGATGGATTATCCCGGTCAAAAGGGGTCTGCGCATAAGCAACCACTACCGAACCGTCATCCATGCCCATCACCAGGTCTGGATACTCATCACCGTTTGCGAGGCTTATATCAAAGCCGGTGCAATTCCCGGTTGTAAGCGTATATATCACGGCGCCGTTATCATAGACCAGCTCGTTATCCCGGGAAATATTTTTATAAACCCTGATCGTGTTGTTCCCATCTAAAACCATCAGATCATATTTCCCGTCACTGTTCCAGTCTGCCACTCTCAGGCAAACAATTCCTCCGCCCGGGATAAGATCTGCTCCCGATGCATCCCGCGGGTCTGTTGCAGATACATAATCAGCCCCCGTGTTTGCATAATAGTCAAAAGAACCATCATTGCGGCCGATCAAAAGATCCTTGTCACCGTCATTATCCATATCTTCTATCGCAGCGCTGTTGAAACTTCCAGTCTGTACTGGTATACCGCCGGAGGTAACCACCTTTGTTGTATCAAAGACAAAGGGGACCACCGGTCGTTGTTCAACAGAAACAGTGGCGGTTGCGCCGGATTGAACAGTTACCGGTACATATTCCGGCCGAAAGCCGTCTTCAACAACACAGAGGAGATGATTCCCCGGGACCACACTGTCGATCCTCCCGGGACCATCAAGCATTTTCTCCCCCGCCGATCCGCTGGAAGCAAAGAGGAAAACAGCGGCGTTGCCCAGGGCATTCGGCAACTCAACAACGATATCGCCTCCTGCTTCGAAAACCGCGGTTATGGTATAGGACTGGTCCATGGTGATCGTCTGGAGAGGATTTTTATATCCGTTGATCGGTGTGCCCTGCCATTCTGCAAAATACCACCCGCCTGATCCTGCCGTTGCCGTCAGCGTGACAGATTCCCCGTGGTCATAGCCCCCCTTATCCGGAACTCTGGCAACACTTCCGGCACCCGGAGGACTGATATCTACCGTAAGCGTATACGTATTGATCTCAAAGTTGGCCTGAACGCTTGCCGCACCGGTCAGCCGGACTGTCGTGCTTGCACTGTTGGGATCGATCACTGTCGCCGGGCCGGTCACCGACCAGTTTACAAAGTGATACCCGGCAGACGGCGTCGCTGCAACAGCGACTGCATCGTCGTGCTCAACGGTCGTATCACCCGCCGCGGGCGCGGTTGTCCCGTTCCCGTCAGACGCCATGGTCAGCGTATACGTGTTGATCGCAAAATTGGCCTGAACGCTTGCCGCACCGGTCAGCCGGACTGTCGTGCTTGCACTGTTGGGATCGGTCACTGTCGCCGGGCCGGTCACTGACCAGTTTACAAAGTGATACCCGGCAGACGGCGTCGCTGCAACAGCGACTGCATCGTTGTGCTCAACGGTCGTATCTCCGATACCGGGCGCGGTTGTCCCGTTCCCGTCAGACACCATGGTCAGCGTATACGTTGCCAGAGCAAAACCGGCCGAGATTGTATGTCCTGAAGTAACATTTGAAAAATCATATTCGTAGCTGTTCAATCCTTCTGCAGCACCGACAGCATTGTCGTCAACAAGAAGTTCATCAATAATATACCCGTTTGCACTGTCTGCACGAATCTCAAATAATTGATTTCCCGAATGAGCAACCGAAACATCTCCCTCAGGGGAGATAGCACCGTTTGCTCCTGCACTCGCTGCTATTGTGTAGACCGGCTCATACGTGTACTCGCCGTCATTGAAATTTCCAGAAGTAAGAAAATCGGTTTCACCGTAGGAGTCGACCATATCGACTTCGACAATCTGCACCCCGGCAGTTTCAAGGGGTCCGACAAGCGAGTTGAACTGTATTGCGGCGAGCAATCCCGCGCCGTCAGGCGCCTCAGCATCATCCTCGCCAAGCAAAGTGATATATCCTTCAACAGTATCATACGGAGCATTTCCCGGCAGTGTATCGGGACTGCTCATGCCGATTGTTGAGCCGCCCTGGGTAACAAGGATATTGCTGGTTCCCGTATACCCCCATGATGCGCTCACGAATTCCAGGCTGGCGGAATGATATATCAGCCTGAAACTGTAGGTATCGAGATTACTCAGTGCATCCACCATGACCAGTACATCGAAGACAGGAGCACTTGTCGTTATACTATTCTGGACGTCCGCCTGCGTCGGGTCCATATCGATACTGACCGTTGCATTTTCATTCGGGCCGGCAAAGGCCGATATGCACGCCAACGCCGCGATGAAACAGGATTTTTTCATCATAGGTACTCCTCCTTTTGTTGCCACCATTCGTTTTTCCGAATTGGACGGCACTGTGTATTATTATTTCTCATTTCCATAACAATCGCCAAATAGTATCAGATCATCGACATTTATGCATTGTTTTCCCGATCTTCCGGGAGACGGATCGAGATTGTAGTTCCAGTCCCATTCTGCATCGTCTTCATCAGATCCCCACACATCACCAAAGGCGTTCAGATCGTTGACATCCACGCATTGAGCTCCATCGTCAACAAAATCACCGCATAAGACGCCGTCGATTGTTACCACGATTCCATTGGTATCAACGACAAGCAGTGAAATGAACTGCCCCGGAGCATTATATGATACGGCAAGTGAACTCCTTCCCTCCGCCAATACGGGAATCCCCGCCGCCGTTACTAGTCCCCGGAACACGTATCCGCCGGCAGCGGTCTGCTCATACCAGATAAGGGTATCAGAAGCCGATGTGATACATAGATCGGGATATTCATCACCCGAGAGTTCCGCTATCAGGGGCGCTGCGCTGTCGCCGGCGTCTACGGCCAAACCATCACCGGCCTCTACCGCCGCGGGAATATCAAATCCACTCCCATTATTGCCGATTATCTTTATCCCACCGGTCGCGTAACCACAGATAATATCAGGATCATCATCCTTATCATTATCGAAACAATCAAATCCGGTCAAACCGTCACCGCAGTTCACAAGGGTCTGCCCACTTTCAAAGGTCATGCCTCCCCGGTTATAGTGGACCGTTATATCGCCATTTGACACACCAGCAAGAATATCCGGCTTGTTATCACTGTTCCAGTCTGCGATACGGATGCACTGCAGGTCGGAAGTTCCCAGATCGATATCGGAGGAGAAGATAAGGTCATTCCCGTCATTTTCATAAAAATGGATTAACCCCGAAGTAACGCCCGCCAGCAAGTCCACATCACCGTCACGGTCGATAT
>WJKA01000527.1 GCA_014729375.1 Chitinivibrionales bacterium | reverse complement strand
TTCATAGGCATCGAGTGCAATTTCCGGATTTTTCAGAATGAAATGGACATCGCCGATCAGGGCATATATTTCCGCGGATGACGAATCATTTTCAAGTGCTTTGAGGAGAAAGTCCGCCGCTTTTTTCGGATCGTTAAGCCGCAGGTATATTGCAGCGAGTCCTTCGTACGCCCGTGGATTTTTGCGCGGCGAAACAGTCAGAGAATGGGAAAAATACAGCGCAGCGTCCTTTACCCTGTTCATACCGAAAAGTGCAACTCCCATTTGCGTATAATACTCCACCACCCCCGGATAGAACCTCAGCGCCCGCATCAGAAGCTCTTCAGCTTCTTTCATTTTTTTCCACCGCAAAAGAATATCGCCAACATAGTAAAACGCATTCATCTTGATTCCCCGGGTATCAACGGCAGCGACATACCGGTTGTGTGGTTTCCGGGCAAGCGCGCGGACAAAGAAATTGAATGCTTTCTGATACGATTTTTCGGCATAAAATATCAGTCCCAGCAAATAATGGGCTTCTATTACATGCTGATCAAGATAAATGGTACGGGCAAGATAGCGCTTTGCCTTTTCGAAATTGTTCCGTGTTTTATACAGCCATCCCAGATCAAAGTGTGCATGAATAAACGTATCCCGGTGGGTTGAATACACCGAATTATCGCCGGCGATTTGGGAGAATATCCCGATAGCCTTATCAATTTCACCAAGGATCGTATGGCATTCGCCAAGGCTGAATTTCATTGATATATCGGATGGATTTTCCCTGCATTCAGCTTCAATCAGCGGCTTATTCCGTAGCGCCTTTTTTTTCTGCATTTCCGGATCGTTGTATCCCCGGTGAAGAATCCGGATTTCTTTGTGCACAACCGGTTTCAGTCCTTCCTTTTTTGCACTGAACACCACCTGTTCGTGGGCCCGCCGTTCAAACCGGACATTTTCCTTCCGGGGAAAAAGGCGGAACTGGTTAAATTCGGGACCATGGTTGCCGGGAAGCTCATTAGCGACAGTAAAGGCAATCACCTGGTTTTTGTTCCGTCGCCAGATTTTTCTGAGCCGTTTTTTACATGACTGCTCCACCGCATCATCAGCATCGAGCCAGAAAATCCAGTTGCTGGTACTTGCATCGACAGCGGCATTTCGCGCGTGGGAAAAATTTCCGTTCCATTCCATGCAAACAAGCGTTATTCCGTATAGCTGCGCCAGCTCGCGGGTCGTATCGACCGAGCCGGTATCGCATATAACGATTTCATCCATAATGTCATCGACCGAATCAAGCGAATCCATAATCCGCTCGCACTCATCACGAACGATCATATTTAACGAACAGGTGACACCTGTGGTTTCCCGCATTTCCCGGGCGCGGCTGTACAGTGACCGCATGGCAGGCTGGTCCTCCGACGGTGCATAGTCGGGATCAAGTCCGTTAAGCAACGCCATTGCACGCTGCGGCAGTTCTATTGACAGATATGTTTTCGCCGCATGATACCGGAATTCTTCTGCGCTGTAAAAGCCATGACGGCATCGCGTGCGTATGCTTTTAAGGTATTCACCAGCGCCGTGTTTCTTGATATGCTCCGAAATACTGTATGTTTTCATTGCCCGGCCTCCTCCATGAACTGCTTTCTTCCTGTATTCATTTTATGTTACCCCGCCTCACGCAGCATTGCTGAGGGGGTTTAGAATCTCATCAATATCTTTATCTGCAGCAAGAAGCGGAAACACGGCATCACCCCGGAGGGTCCTGTGTGCGCCCGCAATAGTAAAACCGTCAATCCACAGCAACTTCTTGATTCGAACCAGGCGCTGAATATCACGCTCAGCATACCGTCGCTGTTTGCCGGCGGTCCTGTTGGGGCAAAGATAATCCCCAAACTCTTTCTCCCAGTAACGGATTGTGTGTGACGGCACTCCGCAAATCCGCGAAACATCCCCGATCGAAAGTTTCTCAGCCTGTGCTTTCATAGTTTCATTCATTTCGCTTCCCCTTGACAGTTTACTCGAAGTACTACTCCAGTATTATTTTTGCAAATATCGGGCCAATACAACTTATTGTGGTTCGGGCAGCAGTGCCTCCAACACAGTGTAAACCATGCAAAACAGTTCCTTCCGTAAAGGAATAAAATTCCTTCCCGCCGGAAAAGATTTCCCCCGATGCCGGCCTGACTGTTATTCGTAAATGTACGGAAACGGAATTAAGAGCGGCTATTCTTTTTTCTTCCGCAGAATGCCGGCAACATCTTTCAGTTTGGCATCCTGGGCTTCGGAGGCGGCCTTGTTTTCTTTCTGGATTCTCTCGTAAATTTCTTCACGATTGACCGCAATATTGCGGGGAGCGTCAATTCCAAGCTTAACATGCCTGCCGTCAAGGTCGACAACTTTCACTACTATATTGTCACCGATCCGGATTGATTCGCCCATTTTTCGAGTTAATACAAGCATGCGCTATTTCTTCCTCAGAATTGGTTCCCGCGTAGTATAGCGTTCATCCTCAATTACAATTTGCTTTGCAATCCGCCTGGTCCTGTTGATAATGACCGGGCCGATCAGATTAGCCGTGGATTCATCAGGATTTTCGCTGATTGTAACAATAGAGTACAGCAGTATGTCCTCCGGTTTCTCGATATGGAGATCCTCGAGCTGCTCTTTTGTCATATTCGGATTATAGTCGGGTCTGAACAGCATGGGATTGAGTACGGCAAAGCGGAGCCGCGTTCCATCAACACATACCAGCCATTCGAACGGTGCATAATCCGGAATCTGGATAAGGACAAATTCTTTATTTTTTTCAAAGCCCGGCAATCCTGAGGGGAATGTGATTATATCGTCTTTGGCGTAAACAAGATCTTTGAAAAAATCACTCATACACGGGCCGTTCCTTGCACGAACATAGAAGAATTCATACTACAGTACTAAAATGCTATTAACCATAAATAGCTGTCAAGAATTTGTTCGGGAAAACCGGGGGCAGTGCAGGCATTCGTCGAGCCGGCGAATGCCCCCGCCGTGCCTTCAGATAGTTTCCCCTGTACATTCACCCGGTTTTGTCCTTTATTACTGAATTAGTCCAAGGACACTCTGTGGTACCATATTCGCCTGAGCCAGCATTGCCGTAGCCGACTGTTGAATAATCTGGTTCCGGGTAAACGTGGTTGTTTCGAGTGCAAAATCGGTATCACGGATCGTTGACTCGGCCGCGGTCATATTCTGCTCTTGATTTTCCTGGTTGATCAGCGCGTGCTCCAGCCGGTTGGTTTTCGCGCCGAGGTCTGCCCGTAATCCATTCACGCTGTTTAACGCGATATCCAGCGCGGATATTGCTATTGTCGCATCACTCTGGCTGGTAACAAAGATATTATCAGCGGCGCTGATTCCCATTGTATTGGTATCCACGCCGGTAATCGTAATAGTAACGACATCCGCGCCGTCGCTGTTGTCATTCGGACCGACATGTATGATACCTCCGCTCGCCCATACGTCGGTACCGTTGAGGAGTTTCATGCTGTTATACTGTGTTCCGTTGACAATACGATCGATTTCAACCCTGAGCTGGTCGAATTCAATCTGCACATAGCTTCGTTCCCGTGAAGTCAACGTGTCATTTGCTGCCTGAATGCACAACTCGCGCATTCTCTGCAGCATGTCCTCAGTTTCAATCAACGCCCCTTCAGCAATATTCAGAAGTGCCATACCGTCCTGAGCGTTCCTGATACCCATAGCAAGGCCCCGGCATTGCGTGCGCAATTGCTCCGAGATACTCAGGCCGGCGGCATCGTCCGCTGCGCGGTTAACGCGGAGACCTGTAGAAAGCTTCTCAAGCGACTTGGCCAACCGTCGTCCAACCTGACGCAGCGCAGTTCCCGTCACCATTGCGGGAATATTATGATTGATACGAGACATAGTACCCTCCTTTGGGTAAGTATGCTTCCATGCAGCCGAAAACTATCCTGACTGCGCTCCCTGTGTCATCCTGACAACAACTGCTTCCGTGCATGAACTTATCGATTGCAAAACATGTGCCAACCGAAAAGAGCATTTTTGTTTTGTATAGTACCTGTTTTTATTTCCCAATTCATTGTACCGGGCAAAACTTTCCATTACCTAGAGAAAATTTACCAGTGATGGTTGTATTATATGGCTGGCGGATTTCAACGCCGCATTATATACGGTTTCGAGCAACGAAAATCTCATTACCGTATCGGCATACTCTGCATCTTCAAGCGTTGATTGCAGCCTGGTTGTTTCATTGAACTGCAATTCGTTTCTGTTGAGCGTGCTGTCAAACCGGTTCATCCGGGAACCGTTTTTTGTCTGCGCCGCAAGTAACGTTTTCAGAACGACATCAATCTCCCCGATCTGGTTCTCGATCTGCTGAGTATCGCTTTCGATCAGGCGCTGTCCCAGGCGGATAATGGTTTCCATTGTATTAAGCCCGGTTGCATCATCCTGGGTCAGCTCGCCGGCCGGAATATTGATCGGCATGGTAATCCCGGATTCGATCTCCCGCAAAATATCCCCGTCGCTGACAACCGGATCTCCATAAATATCTCTTCCCCTGCCGACATATTCGAAAGTAAACTGAATTCCACCCGAGCTGTAATTAGGCCCTGCAAATGTTCCGCCATCGGAGACATCCACTGCAAGCAGTGGATTGAGCGGCGTTATTGCGCCGCTGACATAATCGATAGTAAAGTCCTGCCCTTCTACAAAGGTCGTCCCACCGCTTCTCACAGAAACGGTCCCCGGCACTATCCGGGTAACTCTCTCCTGCGTAAAGGCGTCATATAAATAACAGTTTCCGCCAACGCCCCCGGAACCGTCATACCAGGCCATATTTAAATCGGTATAATCCTGGGGGCTCGACGCGGTGGAGGCCTGCATGGGAAATGGTGCAATCTTTGTCTGGGTCCCGCCGAAAACATAGTCACCTTTGAATTTTGAGTTGCCGAGAGAAACCAGTTGGCGCAGCAGTTGCTCTACCTCTTTGAGAATGTATCCCCGCTCTGTGGACGACTGTGTATCGCTTGACGCCTGGATTGCCAGTTCCCTCAGGCGCTGCATCAAATCATTCATGCTCAGCATTGCCGAATCCGCAACTCCCATGAACCCCATGCCGTCCTCGATATTATCCTTACACTGAGATATCTGAGCAAGTTTTGACCGGAGCTTCAAATCGTTAGCTACATCGACCGGATCGTCTGAGGGTCTGAGCAGCCGTTTGCCGGTTGCCAGCTCTTCCTGCAGTTTAGACAAATCAGAAAACCGATCGTTTATCACATGCTGCATGTGTTTGTTAAGTTCTCTGAATGTAATACGCATGCTCATACGTTTTCCTCCGCATACGGGTCATCGTTTGGGTACCCGGCTCGCTCATTCAGCAACGGGGAGGAGTACCCGCCCCGGTTTCATTGCGCTGCGTCATTGCAGACGAAGACGGGTATGATTGACACATTCCGTCCCGTATTTACATATTCATCAACACCTCAAGCATCCGTCCCGTGGTCGTAATCACGCGGGCGGCCGCCGAAAATGTGTGCTGGTACTTTATAATCTCAGCCATTTCTTCATCCAGCGATACTCCGGAAATCGCGTCCTGATGTTTTTCATACTGCTGGATGAGAAATTCCCGTGTTTCCAGACTGGCCGAAGCTTCATTGCGCTCCAGTCCGAGTTGCCCGATGAGTGCGCTGTAGTACTGGGTAAAAGTATTGGTAGCATTTCCCAGGGGGTCCGGCGCCATGGTAAGTTCGTGACGAAGCTCTGAGATGGCGACTGCGTTTGCATTGTCACCGGGACCGGCAAAATCACCGGTTCTGAACTGAAAATCGATAGTCACCGCCTGGCCGTCATAGCCTGCATGAAGCATCTGGATTGTTCCGTTGACATAGTCTATATGATAATCGACATCCTCCTGAAGCGTAGTACCGCCGGCGGTAACAACAACCGAACCATCAATTACATTCCGCGCCCGCTCGTTCACCGGGTCGGTTGCAGAATTATAAAACCGTCCCAGTGTTTTTGTAAACTGCTGCGGCGGATTTCCAAAATCAATCTGTCCGGACCCTGCGGGTACAACGATTTGTGCACCCACATTTGCAGCGCCCCCGGTTGCCGCCGCAATATTCTGAACATCCGAATGTACCGATGCCGAAATATCGATGTCCGATGCGCCGGTTGTTGACGGATCAAAAAAGTAGATGCCCGAATACCCCAGAAGGTTATATCCCTGTACGTGAAGGTCGTTGATTTTTTCCACCAGCCCCAGGGCCAGCGTATCAAGTCGCGACTCGTATTCGGGAATAAGAACGTCACGGCACTCCATCAAACCGCGGATTGATCCGCTTATCGGCGTAAACACACTCTTGGAATCGGCAAAGCGTATCCCGATGTCAATATCGCTGGTGCCGTCGTTCCGGGTAAATGTTGTCGTTGTTGTTTCCAGTTGACGGTATTGTGCCGGGGATACGAGTATATTTCCCGCTGTCGTCACCGTCACCTGCCCCCGGTCATTTTCAACCGTGTCGACATCAATCAGCTTTGCCAGCTCCTTGAGAAGCTGATCCCGCTGGTCGCGGCTGTCATTGGCATTCTGCTGACCTATTTCAACAATGCCGATTTCCGTATTTAAATTATGCAATTCCTTGGCAATTTCGTTTATTCTGTCTACATGACGGGCAATTTTATCGTTTGTATTCAGGCGAAGGTCCCGCAACTCAGTGCTCAAATTATGAAACACATCATTCATAATCACACCATTGGCTTTAACCATGGTGCGGGCGGAAATGTCTGCCGGATTATTGGAAAGG
>WJKA01000049.1 GCA_014729375.1 Chitinivibrionales bacterium | reverse complement strand
TATCCGGGCTGCAGGTTGTCCCATTTAAACTCCCCGGGAAGAGTGGGGTGGTGAAGTAAAGACCGGTACCCGGCACAAGCACGGTACTTTTCTGTTGCTTACCCATTACTCCATTACTCCATTTCTTATGAAATATACGATTCGGTGAAAGAGAGAGTCTGTGATATTTGTCACATTTATTGAAGATTTTTTTTGTGGGGATGGTCATGAGCATGTTCTGGACAGGCCCCTCAGCTTTTGCAAATTCGAAATATGGAGAAACAGAAACGTCTAAATACCTTCTATAGTACCATATTTGTCCATGCGATGGATCTGGACTGGGCAATTTTTGTAAAAACATGCTTAAGGACACTATTTTGGTTGTGTAAAATTCTATAATATTTATTCTTCAGAACCGGTTTCACAGCTATTGCCGGGAGAGGTGGCGGTTGGCTTTTTCTGAACAGGCATATTAAAGCAGGACGCCCTCTCATTACTGAATGTAAGGAGGGGCTTTCGGGGCAACAGAAGCGTTTTTGGTACGATAAGTCAGATTGTTGTTTTCACATTTTTTAAAAGTCAGGAGTTTGTATGCTTAGTATGATTGCTCGCAATGTTTCAGTTTTCTTTTCATATCTTTTTATTCTTTGTATGATATCATCAGGTTTTGCAGCGAGCGAGGAGGATGGATTTTCCGTGGGTGGAGCTGTTCGATATAACATTTTTGTAAAAATGTACAATGATGGCGACAATGATGAGATTATCAACAGCGATATTCAGTCGACCTGGGATACCTGGCGTCTCAATGTAAGCGGGCAGAAAGCCGGCTGGAAACTGAATTTTGAGTATCGGTTTTATCCGACTTTCGGCACCCACTTTATCCATCACGGCTGGATCGGCTATGATTTTACCGACCAGAGCGGCCTTCAACTCGGTGTGACCCAGGTCCCCTTTGGTGATCTGACCTATGCATCCCATAGCTGGTGGTTTTCCACCGCCTATTATGCCGGTCTTGAAGACGATTATGATATGGGGGTAAAATTCTCATATAATACCGGCAAGTTTGACCTTGATTTTGCATATTTTTATATGCCCGAGCCAGCAGGTCCTGCGCCCGAAGGTCCATCCTATGGGATCGGCGGTTCAGGCCGTTACTCCTATGATATTATCCCGGCCGACAGCGCTTCAATCCGTGAACGCAATCAGGCCAATGCCCGAGGCGCTTATACCTTTGGTGCAGGGGAACCGGTGAATACTGAAGTCGGCCTTTCAGCGCAGGGAGGCATGCTTTACAATTCTGTCCTCGATGAATGGGGTTCTCATTTTGCCGGTGCAGTGCATGCCGACGCAAACATCCATAACCTGAACCTCAAGGCTCATGTCGTTTATTTCAATCACATGGTCGACACCGACGATGGTACTGAAGCAAAAACTGTTCAGATGGGCGCCTATGGTTCGGGGACCTATCCGGTAGCAGCCGAGGCATTGATGGCGACCGGAGGAGCAGCGTACAAGTTCGGTATTGAAAAAGGTCCTTTTTCATCATTTACAGTCTATGATGATTTCACCTATACGCATAAAATGGAAGAGGAATTCGAGCCGACAATGCAAAATACATTCGGTGTTCTTGTTGCTGCGGGACCGATTTACACCTATGTTGATCTTGCCACCGGAATGAATCAGCCGTGGTTGACAAACAATTTCGGGACCGGCCTTGGTCAGGGTGTTGAAGACACCCCCTGGAACCATCGCCTCAACATTAATCTCGGCTATTATTTCTAAGCTTCTTTACAAGGGAATGTGTATGAGTGTACTTGAAGTAAAAAATTTGTATAAAGTTTTCGGCCCGAATGCAGGGCGTGTTTTTGGTCTCCTGCAAAAGGGGCTAGACAAACAGGATATCCATGCCAGGACCGGCTGTACTATTGGGATCAATGATGCATCTTTTACAATAGAGAAGGGTGAAATCTTTGTGGTCATGGGGCTGTCCGGAAGCGGTAAATCGACTGTTTTGCGGTGCCTCAACCGGATTATCGATTCAACTCGGGGGAAGGTCCTCATTCACGGCGATGACATCACCGGAATGTCCCATGAAAAACTCCTTCGCCTGCGCCGCGCCAAGGTATCCATGGTGTTTCAGCACTTTGCGCTTTTGCCACACCGTTCGGTCATCGGCAATACCGAATACGGTCTTGAGATAAGCGGTGTTGGCCGTGAGGAGCGGCAGAAACGGGCGCGGGACGCCTTGAAGCTTGTCGGACTTGACGGGTATGAAAACAGCATGCCCGATGAATTGAGCGGCGGTATGAAACAGCGGGTAGGACTGGCACGTGCCCTTGCCAATGATGCAGAAATTCTTCTGATGGATGAGGCGTTCAGTGCCCTTGATCCCCTTATTCGCGCGCAAATGCAGGATGAATTGCTCGAACTGCAGGCGCGCATGCATAAGACCATAGTATTTATCACCCACGATCTCGATGAAGCGCTCAAGCTTGGTGACCGGATCGCGATTATGAGGGATGGCGCCATTGTTCAAATCGGTACCCCCGAAGACATTTTAAGCAATCCCGCCGATGAGTACGTGAGTACATTCGTGCAGAATATCGACCGGACAAAAGTGATCACCGCAAATAAAATAATGCGTAGCGCGCCTACTATTACCATGCCTCGTGAAGGTCCCCAGGTGGCTATCCGTCGAATGGAAAAATATGATGTTTCTACTATTTATGTTACCGATTCCGAGAGACGGCTCAAGGGCCTTGTTACTATCGATGATGCAATCAAATGCGCTGAAGAGGGGAAAAAGGACCTCCAATCGTGTATCAATGAAGATGTGTTTGTTACGCGGACCGAAACGCTAATTTCGGATTTGATCAGCACGGCGCTGATGACCAAATATCCGATTGCCGTTCTGAACGAAGACAATCATCTCGTGGGCATTGTCAGTCGAAGCGCAATTCTGGCTGAAGTCAAGCGTGAAAGTGACGCGGAACACAAACCAATGCTTCTCAAAGAAAATCCCGTTGTACAGGTAAACGTACCCTCTGCCGCCGAAAAGGAGGAAAACGCCAATGGTTGAGCTACCAATAGGGAAATCATTTGAAAATATTATTAACTGGATGACAGATAATTTCGATACTTTTTTCGATATTGTCGGCGCGGTGATCAGTGGTGTACTTTTTGTATTCAAGAGTTCTCTTGTAATGGTATATCCACCGGTTATGATTGCGATTCTGGTCGGCCTTGCCTGGTGGATTGCCGGGCGGAATGTGGCGATATTTTCTCTGATCGGTTTTACCCTTGTCGCGCTTATGGGATTCTGGGAAGTGACCATGGAAACACTCGCCCTGGTTATTACGTCGGTAGCAATTGCGCTGATTACGGGGTTCCCGGTCGGTGTATGGGCGTCTCAGAGCAATGCGGTGGAAAAAATTGTCAGGCCGATTCTTGATTTTATGCAAACACTGCCGGCTTTTGTGTATCTTATTCCGGCAGTACTCTTTTTTCAACTGGGAGAGGTACCGGGAGTCATTGCGACACTTATTTTTTCGCTTCCCCCGGTCGTGCGTTTTACCAACCTGGGCATACGGCAGGTCCCCGAGGAAATAAAAGAAGCGGCACAGGCTTTTGGATCGACCACTCGCCAGATGCTGGTCAAAGCAGAGCTTCCGGTGGCAATGCCAACGATTATGGCCGGTGTTAATCAAACCATAATGCTCGCCCTGTCCATGGTGGTTATCGCAGGAATGATCGGTGCCGGAGGACTTGGCAATGAAGTACTCAAAGGTATCACCCAACTGAATATCGGCCTGGGTTTTGAAAGCGGTATTTCGATCGTGATTCTGGCCATTTATCTTGATCGGGTCACGCAGGCACTGGGTGCCCGGAAAAAAAATAAATAACAATTCAACTTTATCCCGAAAGGATTTTTCTATGAAACCATTCCGTCACTTAGCAGCATTTGCAGCAGTTGCCGGTATAGCCGCTCTCCTGTGCGCAACTATCCCCGGATGTAGCGGCGGTCAACAGCAGGCAAAAAAGGCCGACTTGGTGTATGTAAACTGGGCCGAAGGGGTTGCTTATACTCATCTTGCAAAAGCTGTCCTTGAAGACAAAATGGAGTACACGGTTACGGTCACTGCTGCCGATGTAGGGCCTGCATATACCTCCATTGCGCAGGGCGACAAAGATGCATTTATGGAAACCTGGCTCCCGGTGCTTCACAAAGACTATGTCGATAAATATCAGGAAGATGTTGTTGACCTGGGCATTGTTTATGAAGGCACGCAAAGCGGACTGGTTGTTCCTTCGTATGTAACAATCGACAGTATTTCACAGCTCAATGAGCACAAAGATAAATTCGATAAAGAAATAATAGGAATCGATGCCGGCGCCGGGATAATGAAAACCACCGAAAAGCTTATTGAAGAATACGAGCTGGATTTAAAACTCGTATCATCAAGTGGACCGGCCATGACCGCGGCACTCAAAAAGGCTGTTGACAACAAAGAATGGATCGTTGTAACCGGATGGCGCCCGCACTGGAAATTCGGCCGGTGGGACCTGAAATTTTTGAAACAGGACGAAGACAAAGTCATGTGGAAAAAAGGAAGCATTCATATCTTTGGCCGAAAGAAAATCGGAGAGGATAAGCCTGAACTTGCCGCATTCCTCAAAAATATGAAACTCAGCGACCAAAAGCTTTCGGACCTCATGCTTAAGATAGAAAATTCCGACGCCGATGTCGAATCGGTTGCCAGGGAATGGATGACTGCCAATTCTGAGGTGGTCCAGGCATGGATACCTGAAATGTAAGCTGTTTACGCAAGGCAATATTGCATGGTTTTATTCGGCCGGAGCTGATGCTCCGGCCATTTTTGATGTAGTGACAAACAATATGTTACATTCTTTCTGTTGTTCGTCTCATGCGATAATTTTTAATTCTGTGATAATGTAGAATCGATATTTATTGTCACAAAAAATAATATTCGGTATTCTGTGGTATTTTGTATGACTATTTATTTGTCAAAAAAGTATTATATGTATAGATGTTGTGATAATAGAATTGATGCAAGGCATGCAAAACGCGAAATTTTTCGGCAGGCAGGACGAGTTACAAAAGCTCAGTGCTCTATGGAAAAAACGATCTGCGCAACTCGTTACTGTCAGCGGACGCAGAAGAATCGATAAAAGTACTCTTATTAACCATTTTGCCGAAAGCGCCGATAGATATTTAAAATTTCAGGGGCTTGTCCCCGACAAAGGTATTGGCAGGGCGCAGCAATTAAGCGCATTCAGCGCACAGCTTGCCAGGCAGACCGGTTTGCCCGCATTGAAGCTTTCAGATTGGAGCGAAGCATTTTCACTGGCGGCAAAGACATTGCAGCCGGAGAAGACGGTGATCCTGCTTGATGAAATTTCGTGGATGGCCTCAGGGTCCCCGCAATTGGCTTCACAATTGCAGGCTGCGTGGGAGATGGAATTCAAATCGCATTCGTCGTTGATTCTGATTGTGTGCGGATCGGCGCCGATAGTAATCCACCGAATTTCAAAAAACAGATAAAAATATTTCTTGTGAGGTAGAAAGCAGCCTTATTTACTGCACAATGAAATAGTTCAAAGCAATTACAAAAAAATCAAGCATACCTCCGCCGCCCGGCAGACTCTTTACTCTATCATGCTATATTCTGATATTTCGCCGGCAATTACTTGCCTTTCAGCAATTCAGTTTTTATATTCATTGACTGTCCTGCAAAGTGAAGCGACAGGTGTAGGTTAATATAACTGCCTGGAAAACCGGGCCTTAAACAGGATTTATCTATTATGCTTATTCCAGGAAACTGCTGGTATGTACATTTTCCGTTATTATTTCGATTGCCTGCTTTTCTCTCTTCACTTGTGCGAAGCCGACCGATCCTGCATACTATACTCTTTTTACAGGCATGACGGAAAACGGCTCCATTGTGCCGGACCCGCCGGGCGGCAGTTACCGGTGGGGAGACACCATCACCGTTTCTGCATCGCCGGACAGCGGCTTTGAATTCCTGGAATGGCAGGGCGATATAAGCGGAAACAACATATCGGAAACAGTAATTATTTTATCCGATATAACAGTGGATGCACAGTTCATTCAGGTAAAGGAGTGCAGGGAATTAGTGCCCGGCGAGAGTATCAACGATGCAATTGTACAGGCAAGCCAATCAAGTGAAACGCTGGAAAAAATATGTCCGCAGCCGGGAAAATACGAAAACAGCACCATTGAAATACTCGGGCCGGTTGAAATAATAATACAGAAATAAAAACTAAAAACTACCATACACAAGTATCTGGAGGTTTTCAATGAGACGTGTCTTGACAGGATTAATCATGATTGCAGGATTTTGGACAATCGAATTATCTGCAGAACCGAACTCGGCAATTCAGCTCTATGATTCTACCGGCGCAAATCCCACGTCACGGTTTGGATGGCGGGGTGATGCACAAAATGGTGAATTTTATGTCTCAACGCCGGGAGCCGGCAGCGATGTTACTATTAAGAACGGCGAAGTCGCAGCTGATAGGTTTATCGGTGACGGCAGTGGC
>WJKA01000526.1 GCA_014729375.1 Chitinivibrionales bacterium | reverse complement strand
TAATGGACGGGTTTCAGGTTGCAGTTTTAGCTCCAACCACAATTCTTGCCATGCAACATCACACCACATTTTCCGAGCGAATGGCAAATTTCCCGATCAAAACAGGCGTATTATGCCGGTTTTTAAAACCCAAAGACCAGAAAATAACGGTGGAAAAGGCGAAAAACGGGAAAATCGATATTCTTATCGGTACGCACCGGCTGCTTTCAAAAGACGTTTCTTTCAAAAACATCGGCCTGCTTATCGTTGATGAAGAGCAGAAATTTGGTGTCAAGCACAAAGAGAAATTGAAACAGTATCGTTCAAAGATAGACGTGCTTTCGATGACAGCGACGCCGATTCCCCGGACATTGCATCTTTCACTCACCGGCGCCCGGGACCTGTCGGTAATGAATACTCCGCCGCGGAACCGTCTCCCGATCCAAACCACCGTGTCCGAATCCCACGACGAGCTGATAAAGACCGCCATTGAAAACGAACTTGACAGAGGAGGCCAGGTGTATGTTGTGCATAATCGCATTAAAGACCTCCATGTTCTTCAGGACCGGATCGAACAACTGGTGCCGAAAGCACGGGTAATCGGCGCACACGGCCGGATGCACGAGCAGGAGCTTGAGGTAATCATGCAGGAATTTGTCGCCGGCCGGTATGATGTTCTTGTTTCGACGGTGATAATCGAGAACGGGCTTGACATTGCGAATGTAAACACCATTATTGTAAATCGTGCCGACATGATGGGGCTTTCGCAATTGTATCAACTGCGGGGACGGGTGGGACGTTCCTCGGAACAGGCGTATGCGTATTTGCTGACTCCACCGTTCAAGCAGGTTGAAGAGCATTCGCTCCGCCGTCTTTTCGCTCTTGAGCAATACACCGAACTTGGCTCAGGATTTCAAATCGCCATGCGTGACCTTGAAATCAGGGGAGCAGGCAACATCCTCGGAACCCGGCAGCACGGTTTCATCGCGGCAGTCGGATTTGAAATGTACTGCCGACTGCTTCAGGAAGCAGTCAAGGAGGCAAAGGGAGAAAAAATCGAAAAAGAAACAAAAGAAGTGCAGGTTGATCTGCCCCTGGATGCACATATTCCTTCCGACTATGTCTCCGACGGCGCAGTGAGAATAACACTATATCAGGAGCTTTCCTCTGTTGAATCGACCAGCGGGATCGATGATATCGAGCAGGGCATTATTGACCGTTTTGGTCCGGCTCCGCCGCCTGTCCACGCTCTGATCCTTCTGATGAACATTAAAATCCTGGCGCGCACCCTCGGATGCAGCAAAGTATCAATTGATTCCAGTGGCATACTAAGCCTCGGCTTTGAAGGCGAAAATGAGGAAATTAAAAATATAATCAGGAAAATACTCTCGGAGTCGAGCCGCTCGTTCGAAATCGTGTATCAGGAACCGCTCAGTCTGAAAACAAAACTGTCATCACATGAGAATCTTGCCCGCGGCATTGAAACAAAAGCAGTCATTGAGGAGATTGCCGGCTGATGCATACCGGTGAACATCGCAGCGGTTCATTTGATTGCATGGAATTATACATCTTCCATTATGTATCTTAAATCAATGGAAAAATCCCTTTTTGGAAAGGCTGAGGTATGACTTTTTTTGCACGACGCAGCTGCGATTTTCTGACGGTTATACTGCTTGTATCGGCAGCATTCTTTGTACGTTGTGAGAAAAAGAATACCGGCCCGGTAATTGCCCGTATCGGTAAATCAACGCTAACGCTTGACGAGCTCAATGAGAGCATTCCTGAAGAGTACCGCGGCAAGATTACGCGGGAGCAGAATATTAAATATGTTAAGCAGTGGATCGATAATGAATTGCTTTATCAGGAAGCAATTCGGAAAAAAATTCATAAGGAACAAAAAATAAAAAGACGGCTTCGAAAAATGAAACGGAACCTTCTCTGCGCAGAAATGATCAATCGGAATTCGGTTTCGAATCCCCGGGCCAGGGTTACCGAAGAAATGATCAAAGACTATTATGAAAAAAACAAGCACGCTTTTACGCGGTCACAGGACGTATTCAAATATATGGAGATAATTGTTGATGACCTCAAGACGGCCTGGAATGTAAGGAATATGGTAACCCGCAATAATTTTCTCGACCTTGCAGCGCGGTATTCAAAGCTTCCGGTTATGGATCCACGGTCAATTTCGTATGTTGCCCTTGATGAGCTTCCGCCACCGATCGCAGAGGTTGTTCCATCAATTCGCGTAACTGGGACGACCAGCCCTATCAAAGTCAGCAGTGGGTACAGCATTGTCCGCGTTCTGGACAAGCAGCAGGCAGGCACCACGGCCGCACTAGAGGAGGTTCAGGAAGAAATCGTGAACCATCTATCGGCAAAAATCCAGAAAAAAGAAATTGAAAACATGCTGTATGAACTCAGCCAGAAAAGTGATGTCGAATTTAATATCGAGGCAATTCCTGAAGCAGATGTCACGCCGCAACCAATCGACACTGCAGCGGAAATGCAAAACCTGATAGAACAATACTGAACTGATTGGAAAATCTGATTATGAAATGTCTGGCAACCAAAATTCTGCAATGCCTTGTGCTCTCATCGCTGTTTTATTCAGCGCATCCTCTCGAACTTCTTGACGGTATTGCTGCGGTTGTCGGCGATTCGGTCATTCTTGTTTCCGAACTTGAAGCCTATACGCTGCTCACCATGAATCGACGGGGCATCAGGCCCGACTCAATTGATATTGAAACGTTTCAGAAGCAGGTCCTGGATGAACTTATTGACGGAAAAGTTTTTTTAGTACGCGCGGAAAAAGACACTAATATCGTTGTAAGAGAAGAAGAAGTTGAAGATGCATTGGACCGGCAAATCAAGGCCATTCTCAATGAAAACAATACAACACTGGAGGAACTTGAGCAGGAATTGGTCCGGACCAACAACATGAACCTTCAGGAGTTCAAATCTCAGATGCGCCGGGGAATTAAAGAACAGTTGCTGAAACAAAAGGTGCAGCAGTTGTATGTAGCTTCAACCAGCGTTACCCGGAGCGATGTCGAAAAGTTTTACGAAGAGTATAAAGACAGCCTTCCTTCAGCAGGAAAAAGCGCCCGGCTTTCAAAACTGTCGATTTCATATTCTCCTTCCGATTCGATCCGCCAGGCAGCATATGAGCGCATTACGTCGCTGAAAGAGCGCTTGGACAACGGTGAAGATTTTGCCGAACTCGCCAGTCAGTTTTCCGACGGCCCGAATGCTGTTGAAGGTGGTGACCTCGGGTGGATCGAAAAAGGGACGCTCAGCGAACTTGCTTTTGAGGAAAAAGCATTTTCGCTCGAACCGGGTGAAGTAAGCGAAATTTTTGAAACGCGAATCGGCTTTCATATTGTCAAAGCGGAGGCACGAAAAAACCAGCAGGTCCGCGTGCGGC
>WJKA01000525.1 GCA_014729375.1 Chitinivibrionales bacterium | reverse complement strand
CGATTTACCCAGTGGTCCGACAAGGCCCTGCAGGGTTACGGGCAGGCCGGCGGTCAGACCAAACACGGGGACACCGAACGGAACAACACTTTCGCGGTACTCTTTGGATTGCTCAGCAAAAAGCGCTTCAGATATGGCTGAAACCACCTGCACATTCATAGATTTTTCTTTTTCAAGGACCATGCACGCATCAATCAGTGTAGCCACCTCAGAACCGTTGGCAATCAGCACGCAGCCGGGTTTTCCGGGGGCTTTTTTGACAATATATGCTCCTTTTTCCGCACCACAGGCATCATCATAGCGCGATGCTCCTGATACGGGAAGCTCGTTGATCGGCTGCCGGGAAAGGAGAAGTGCCGAAGGACCGTCATGATGTGCAAGCGCGATTTTCCATGCAACCGATGTTTCAGCAGCATCGGCCGGGCGAAGCACCAGCATGCTCCGCTTGCCCGCAAGATTATTCATCTTTTCCAGAAGGCGAATCTGGGCTTCCTGCTCAATCGGCTGGTGTGTCGGACCGTCTTCACCAACACGAAATGCATCATGTGTCCAGACATATTTTACCGGGAGCCCCATCAGCGCGGCAAGACGGACTGCAGGTTTCATAAAATCCGAAAACACGAAAAACGTTCCACACACCGGTACAATCCCGCCGTGAAGTGCGATGCCGTTCATGATACCTGCCATGGTCAGTTCCGAAACGCCTGCCTGGAGAAAATTCCCTGAAAAGTCTCCTTGTGCAATCACGTTCGTTTTTTTGAGAAATGCATCTGTATTATCACTGTTTGACAAATCTGCAGAGGATACGATTATATTTTCCAGTTTCTGTGCATATTCGGAAAGCACAGCGCCCGATGCTTTGCGGGTCGGGCTACCGGATTTCTGCTCAATCATGCGATAGTCTATTTCCGGCGGTTCAAGCGCAAAATATCTGTCCAGGTTTGCCGCCTTGTCGGGATGCGCCTTCGCCCATTCATCTTTTGCGGCTTTTTTTTCCTGTACCGCTCTGCTTTTCGCATCCTTTACGGCTGCGATAAACCCGGTAACATCGGAAAAAACCGAAAAAGGATTTTCCGGGTCACCGCCGAGATTCTGGACTGTCTTTTCGAATGATGCGCCGGCTTTTGTCAACGGCATGCCGTGGGTTGACACTTTCTTTTCAAACGGCTCCCCGTTTTCGGTAACCGCTCCTTTTCCCATGATTGTTTTTCCGATAATCAAACTGGGCCGTTCGGTATCCGCATGCGCCCGTTTCAATGCGGCCCGTATCTGGTCGATATCGTGCCCGTCAATGGTCTCAACCGACCATCCCCACGCCTCATATTTTGCGGCAGTATTTTCGCTGGTCACTACGGATGTCTCCGTTGAAAGCTGAATATCGTTGGAATCGTAAAACATAATAAGATTACCGATGCCCAGGTGACCGGCCAGCCTGCCGACACCCTGAGAAATCTCCTCCTGAATGCCGCCGTCGGAAATATATGCATACGTTTTATGCGCAAGCCATTCGCCGAACCGGGCCGCAAGAAACCGCTCGGCAATTGCAGAACCAAGCGCCATGGCATGTCCCTGTCCGAGCGGTCCGGACGTATTTTCCACGCCGCGTGACGGATCGAGTTCGGGATGCCCCGGCGTGGGACTCTCCCATTGACGGAACTCCTTTAAATCATCGATCGAATACGCACCGAAAAGCGACAAAACAGAATACAACATCGGTGACATGTGGCCGGGATCAAGGTAAAAACGATCGCGCTCCCTCCAGGCATAATTGTCCGGATCAAACCGTAAAAATTCACTGAAAAGCACGGCTATGTACTCAGCACCCCCCATTGCGCCGCCGGGATGACCCGATTTCGCCTTTTCCACCATCGCTGCCGACAGAATACGGATATTATCTGCTGTGCGTTTCAAACTTTCATTGCTCATGAACAAACCTCCGGATAAATCAAATGATAGCTCTGTATTTCAAAATAGTACATCATGAATTCAGCCTGCATAACCATAAAAGGCGGTAAATTCTCAGATATTTTTTGCCCGAATGTTCTATGCCGGATATTCTGAATTCTGTTTAAAATATATCTGAGGGGCGGTCAAGGGGAAAATTTATTCGAACAGTGATTTATAAAGGACGGTTTTTTATTTTCGAACGCGTATGATAGAACCGTGTCCTGCGATAATCATCATGCAACAGCAGCGTCGTTCCAGCAACCGACAAAGCAGTATTGCAATACGCCGTGCCGGGAACTACTATTTCCGCGTTCGTATCATACAGACTGTCTTTCAGATATGACCGTTTATTTTTCAACGCTTCAATCCGCTCGTCGATATCAGAGCAGAGTACTGAAAGCCGGGCTCTGACAACCCCCTTTTCACCGGAAAGTCCGCCCCGTGCGGTCTCCTCGCGCATAAGCTGTTTTAATGCACGCTCGGCTCCCCGGCGCTCCTCCTGTTGCTTTTTAATCGTGGCGGTAATCGTTCGTATTTCCTGCTCAATAAAGTAATCCACCCCCGCCTCGATCCGGGTGAATACCCCCGATTCATTGCCGATACTATGTGCGCGGACACATTTTTTGGCACTCGAAATCCCTCCGATAATCCAGGATTTCGGGGATTCAACCAGCACCTTCTTTCCTGCATGCAAAGATGCTTCAATAACTTCGCCGGCAATCATTATGCTGTTTTTTGCAATAATCCGCTGGTTGCGGACAAATGCAGCAACAACGTCCCTTCCGGCTACAATCGTCCCTTTACCCGTGCCGATAAAGCCCGATTTGAGGACAATGCTCTGCTTTGACTCAACCCGGGCATCTTCAACAGTACCGTGTATACAGATATTCCCATCAGATCCGACCGTAAACCCCGAACAGACATCACCGGTAACAACGACATCGCCGACAAAAGCAATATTGCCGGTATGAAAATCGACATTGCCTTCAATATTCAACACCTCTTCGACAATAATTTTTCCATCTCTGAAATACACATGTCCGTCTTTTCCGGCCAGCCAGCGGGAGTTGTCGTAGGTGTCAATAACGACATTTTTGCCGCCCCTGACCGAAACCGGTTTTCCATTTTGCGCCGGAATCGGATTTCCGTACACATCGGTGCCGGGCACTCCCTGTTTCGGTGGAATAACCCGGGCCAGCTCCTGATTTTTTTTCACATTCTCGAACAGGTGAATGCTGTAATAGTCTGCGCGGCCGTCGGGAAGAATTTTCGGTTTTGAAGAAAAATTCAAATTAACTTTAAAATCAATCATCCCGTCTTCACCGTTAACCGGATACTTTCCCTCCACCGCTTTTACCCGGCAGGCGCCGGCCGATGTTTCATGCAAACCATCAAGCGCTTTTTCGATGGCGACTCTGTCGCATGTGCCTGTTATTCCCGCTTTTTTCAATGCGCCGATGATACTGTTTTTTGAAGGATTTTTTCCGCTGCCACGTGCTGGATAAATCTCGACAAACGCAGCGCACCTGTCCTCAGAAACGTCAATGGTAAACGCACCGTTTCTGGTAACCGGCAGAAGAAGACAGTGATTTCCATTTGTCAAAACAATTCCTTTTTTCAGGGCAGCGATTTCCTCGGTGCGGTCATCATATGCCAGTCCCCGCTCGATACAATTAACAGAATGCCCCGACGGCATGATATCCGATACCGGAATAGTCCGCCCACGTACGTCGATACCTTCTTTTTCCGGACGGCTCTTTTCGTATTTGCCAACGACCGTTCCCTTTTTGACAACATGTGGATCGGGGATATAGCGTACAATCAATGAATAGACCGCCCGTGGCGCGGAAACGACCTCCGGGGGCAGTTGTGATACATCATAGGTCTTGACAAAAAATGTCGCGCCCGGCGGTGTTGAAGGGTGCGGGGGATCACCCGCAGCAACAAGCATCGAACGGACCCACTTGTTCCCGCACAGTTCTTTTGCCACTGCAATTACAAGATCATCGATAATACCGTACACAACTCCCGCATTGTCAAGCGCCTCCCGGACCAGCGAGGCCGCATCATCACAGGAACATCTCGAGTGAACGCTTCCCCCGGCAAATGCAGACATGCTGTCGCTGGTAACTGTAATTTCAATTTTTTTGCCGGGAGCTGCCATAATCAATTATACGGGCTTGAGCAATCCGGAGG
>WJKA01000524.1 GCA_014729375.1 Chitinivibrionales bacterium | reverse complement strand
GTTCTTACCTATCCGATTGTGGTATATCTTGCGCCCAAAACATTTACCCTGGGAGGAACTGAATATCAGGCAACCGGTATTTTCTGGGCTACAATCGGGGGACTGGCTGCCGGTATCGCAATCGGAATGCTTACCGAATATTACACAGCCGAAAATAAAAAGCCCGCTCAGAAAATTGCCGACGCCTCCGAGACCGGTGCTGCAACCAATATCATTGCAGGGCTTGGAACAGGAATGCTGTCAACCGCGTTACCGATAATTTGCCTCGGAGCCGCAATTCTTGTTGCATTTTCCTTTGCAGGTCTTTATGGTATTGCTATTGCAGCGCTTGGTATGCTGGCGACAACCGGAATCCAGCTTGCAGTTGACGCGTACGGGCCGATTGCCGATAATGCCGGCGGTCTGGCTGAAATGGCTGAACTCGAGCCTGAAGTCCGCAAGCGCACCGACAAGCTGGACGCAGTCGGTAATACCACCGCGGCTATCGGTAAAGGATTTGCCATCGGTTCCGCAGCACTGACCGCACTCGCCCTTTTTGCTTCGTTCAGAGCAATGGTTGGTATTGATGTTATCGATGTTACCAAGCCGACAGTTACCGCGGGGCTGTTTCTCGGTGGAATGCTTCCATTTCTCTTTTCTTCTTTTGCCATGGGCGCTGTCGGGCGTGCTGCTTTTGCCATGATTGAAGAAGTCCGGAGGCAATTCAAGCAGATACCGGGTTTACTCGAAGGGAAAGCCAAGGCTGAGTATGCCAGATGTGTGGATATTTCTACTACTGCTGCAATAAAAGAAATGATAGCTCCCGGGCTTATCGCAGTATTGACACCAGTTATAGTCGGCTATGCCGGTGGTCCTGAAATGCTCGGCGGTGTGCTTGCCGGCGTTACCGTTTCCGGCGTTATGATGGCCCTGTTTATGTCAAACGCAGGCGGCGCATGGGATAATGCGAAAAAACATATTGAAGGCGGCGCTCATGGAGGAAAGGGATCTGATGCCCACAAGGCAGCGGTAATCGGTGACACCGTGGGAGATCCTTTCAAAGACACGGCCGGGCCCTCACTCAATATTCTTATCAAATTAATGAGTGTCGTTTCGCTGGTTATTGCGCCGTTAATCAGATAATAGAATTATACGCTAAACTTGATGAGATATCGGTCGGATAGCGCATAATAAACGTTATTAAAAACTTCAGTGCACTATTCATGGCCAGGCAGGCCTGAATAGCTGCAATTATCTTGCTTATTAAACGGAGGTTTCATGCTTACTGCTACCCAGATACGAAAGGGAATGGTTGTTATTCATGACGGAGAACCGCATAAAGTGATGGATTTTCGTTTCACCATGCAGGGAAGAGGGTCCAATACCATCTCGGCCAAGCTCCGCAATATACTTTCCGGAAACCAGACTGAAATCCGGTATCGCTCCGATGATAAAGTCGAAAAGGCCTTTCTTTCCGAAGAAGAATTTGAGTTTCTTTATCAGGACGGTGAAGATTTTGTTTTCATGAACACCGAAACGTATGATCAGATCCCGATTAATAAAAGTGACGTTGAAGATGTGATCGGGTATCTTCGGCCGAATACGCCGGTCAAGGTTCAGATATATGAAGGCAAGCCGATCGGGATTACTCCGCCCTCCACTGTACAGCTTGAAGTTACTGATACAGAGCCAGCCATAAAAGGGGCTACTGCCTCAGGAAATGTTACCAAACCCGCAACTCTTGAAACCGGCTTGACGATCCAGGTTCCCATGTTTGTCGAACGGGGAAATACGGTGATTGTCAACACGCAGACAGGCGAATATTCGGGGAGACCGCGGGATTAGTGTCTTGTCTTTCCTGTTAAAATTAGAAGCTATCACGTCTTATCCAGATTAGAACGCAAATTATCCGATACGGCTATTCTCTTGTTTTTATTTTATAGCCGTTTGTCCTCATTTTTCACCGATCCCGGGTCGCTCTGCACAAAACCGGCATCATATTGATTGCCTGACATATCCTGATTACTACAGTTTGGTTAATCCTTTGACGAGTTCCGTCATGTTCCCGCTTGCCGCATAACAATAATACAAAATACAATAAGTGCAATAAATTAATGGCAATAATGTTTGTTAAAAAAATTATTATAAGACATGAAAGGTGAAATCCTTGCGTTGAAAGGAAGATATACGGCAAAACTGCCAAAGAAAAATCTGTTTTAAACCAATAGCAAAGGGGAGCTTCATGCAATTCATAATCAACATCAATATGATTCGATATGTTTCCAGGAATCATATACTGTTCATTTTTCCATTGCTGCTGCTGTGGAATGGACCTTTATCATTAATAGTAGCACATGAAACCTTTCACTCCGGAAAGACCAATGCGATTATTGAATCGCATTTTGTGCAGAAAAATTACTCATATGGCGGCGTTGGAGAGGTTCATTCTGCAACGATCGCTCAGGCTTCGAACGGAACGCTGGTCTGTGCTTTTTACGGCGGCACCGAAGAGGGCGAGAATGATGTCGGCATATATGTCTCGCGTTTCAACGGAAGTTCCTGGTCAACGCCTGAACGAATTGATAATATCAACGGTTCCGGTCCTGTGTGCTGGAACCCGGTTATATTTCAGCCGAAACGGTCTGGTGCACCCCTGCTTTTATGGTATAAAGTGACGGGGTCGCCGACAAGCGGATGGGCTGGAGTGATCAGGACCTCAACCGACGCAGGGCAAAGCTGGAGTGTGCGTACCGATCTGCCGTCGACCTCCAATTCCTACTATTCGGCATTTGGCGCACAATATATCGGTCCCACCAAAGACAAGCCTCTTGAGATGCCCGATGGCTCCCTGTTGCTGGGAAGCAGTTGGGAGATAGGTGGATCGGATTACAGAATACATATCGAAAAGCAGGACAACAGCGACTATACGCAGGGCTACTCATTATTCTGGGGGCCTTATTCATCAGGATATACCGCCAGGATGGATGGCTATATTCAGCCGGCGTTTTTGTGGCACAGTGCCGACAAGCAGCAATTGCAAATGGTCGTGCGCCGCGGCGTCGGTAAAGAAACCCACACATCTTTTTCCGATGACGGCGGCAAAACCTGGGGGCCGTTTTCAGTACTGACTGCTTCAGGCACGCGCGGAGCAGTTCAGGCGGGTATCGATGCCCAGACGCTCGATAACGGCTGGCATGTGGTGGCCGGCAGCCAGGGGGGCACCCGCGATCGCGGCATTGCCGTGGTAATTTCACAGGACGGCATATCATGGCAACAGGCGCTTCGTCTGGACGATCAGGACCCACCGCAGGGGCAGGCGGGGCATCGTACCGAGTACCCATCAATGATCCTTGACAATCAGAACAAGCTCCAACTTGTTTATACTGCCGGCGATCACGTTCCGGGTTCTACCGGAAGGGGCAGAAACAAGAAAAACATTCTTCATGTAGTGCTGGATCCCGATGTGCTTACCGGCGGTACGACAAGCTCCGGGAGCCGGACGGCAATGACTGCCGGCATGCAGTCACGGTTTGCGGCCTGGTCCAGCGGCGCAGCGATGACGATTGATTTGCCGGCTGCAGGACGCTATCTCTTGACAATGAACACGCTGCAGGGAAAATGTATTGCATTGCGCGCCGATGTTTCGGGCCGGGTGAAGGTGCCTGTCTCGAATCTTCCGTCGGGCGCATATTTCATCCGTATTTCCGGAAATAATCGGAATTATCTCTATCGTTTCGCAGTGAAATGACAATTGATAATATGGAGCAGGATTTTTTTTTGACTATACCGGCCATGTTTAATTTATCAAAAGGGGGCGGCATGAAAACAGTTACCAGTAAAGTGTACCGGTTGAAAAGATGCGCCGGGTGTTTTGGATTGCTTCTTTTGTTATGGAACTACAGTCAAGGTTCAACATATTATGTTGCACCGAACGGGAGCGATAATAATCCCGGAACAGAGTCGGCGCCTTTTCAGACGCTGACAAAAGCGCGGGACTATCTCCGGTCAATCGGCCCTGCAGGCAACACCGTTGTGGTCCGGGGAGGAGATTACTTTCTCAGTGAACCGCTTGCGTTCAACGAGCAGGATGGGGGCACCGAACAGGCACCGGTGGTCTGGAAAAATTATCCCAATGAAGAGCCCCGCATTTTCGGCGGTACAAAGATTACCGGATGGCAACTGTCAAAAGGAAATATATACCGGGCGAAACTGGAACTGCCGTCTTCGGCGAATATTGACACTATGGGATGGACGCTGTCCGAAAACGGCCGTCGCTCACCGCCTGCCAGGAACCCGAACGTGTTCACCGGCAAGCGACATGGATTTTTCAGCTCGCTTGGGGATATGAGGAGGCGGGAAGTCATCTATGATGCCGCACTGTTTCCCTCCGACTGGAAGGATGATTTTCACTGCAGGGATTTACAGGGGGCAACCGGCTGGTTTTCCCAGCTGTGGCCGGTTAAAAATGTCGACTTTGCCAACCGTCAGATATTTCACGATCCGGATATCAAGGATGCCAGAGGGAGCCATTTTATCGAGGGCGCGGTTGAATTTATCGACCTTCCCGGTGAATGGGCTGTTGCCGGCGACGGCTATGTTTACTGCTGGCCGAAAAAAACACCGGTCGAATCCCAGACAATCGTTATAGGCCATATTCTGCGGATCATCGAGTTCAAAGGCGCAAGCGGTTCGCAGCCTGTACAGCATCTGACTATCGACGGGTTAACAATATCGACATCGGACTGCACCTACCGCGGGCTATCCAACAAACAGACCCCCACCGACCTCTCCGACGGCACCACGGCCAACTGCGACAGTGACTACTCGCGACACGGCGCGATTCATCTTGAAAATGCCGAGCATATCACGATTACCAACTGCAAAGTGCTCAATGCAGGGGTCATGGCGATCATGCTCAACTATCATGCGAAATATAATCGTATCTACGGAAACTGGATCGAGGGTGTTAATTATCACGGGATCTGCCTCGAATCGTACTGTGGCGAAACAGGCCCCTGGGACTATATCAACTGCTATAATACGATTCAGAATAACTACATTTACCGCACCGGACGGTCGTGGAGTAACGGCGCGGGCATCTACCTTCACCAGAGCGGCAACAACCTGATCGCCCAGAACGAAATCCGGGAGATGCCGCGGTACGGGATTACCATGAAAGGGATCATGTGGCTCTACGGCCCTCCAGGTGCAGGCGGAATGCGCGGCGATTTCTGCGCAAATGAAGTGCAATGCGGCGAGGACCATATTTTTGTAAAGAGAAACGTGATCAGGCACAATGATATTTCTCATGTAATCAACAGCACCAACGATTGCGGGGCCTTTGAATGCTGGAACATCGGGCCGTATGACAGCGTATTCCAGAATCTTGTGCATGACGTTTACCATCCGACGATCGATGTCAGGTGTTATGAATTTCCTGAAGATCCTGCAGCGGCAGGATCAGACTTCCGCACGGGAGGCCTCTCGCACCGCCACGGCATCTATCCCGACGGCGCCGGAAAAGGAACGCTGTATGCACAGGGAAATGTCAATTACAATATCGTGTCCGGCGCGCAAACAGAAGCGTATGGACAAAAGTATACGATCTGTCGCTCTGCAGCCAAAGTGATTGCGCAGCAGCACGGAATGGAATGGGACCAGGTCGGCCTGCGAAGCGATTTTAAATGGTACGGCCGGACGCCAGGTACCGATACACTGGAAGAAGAAGTCGAGTTTCCCGAAGAATTGGTGCATGATCCCGAGTATATCGATGAATACATGAAACGGTTCAACAACGGAAGCGGATTGACCGCTACGTATTTCAGCGATGCCAATTTCGGGACGCAGACTGAGACTGTTATTGATCCGCTGATTGTCAAAAACTGGCTTGCCGAATCGCCAACCGGCACCGATCAGTGGTCGGTGCGCTGGGAAGGCTATGTCGTCCCGATCAAAACCGAGCAGCATCGTTTCGGTTGTGTGACCGACAAGGATGCACATTGTCAAATCTGGATTAACGGCAAGCTGGTCCTCGACGACAACTCATGGCGCACCCAGCCGGGCGATAAAATTCGTGTCATGGATTCGCTGACCGAAACGCTCGAAATGTACTCATATGTGCCGATAAAAATCGAATTGAGCAGTGCGGAGCGACAAGGCTATTTCAAACTGGAATGGTACGGTCGGACATCATTACCGAGCATGCCCGTGATGACAACCCAGTTGTATCCCAAAAATCATGATATCAGCAAGCCTCCGGAGATGTATGGCGGCGGGGCTGCTGTTGCACAGAAAAACCCGGCGGTGAGGCATAATGAATTGTCTCCCGGGATCGCTGTTGCCGGCAAAAAGATCAACCTTGCTTTCAATAAAGCGGTGCCGCATACTGTCAGGCTTATAGGGATAAACGGCGCGGTGATACGATCGATAAACCTTCAGGCGCACAAAGAGTATTCCATTGATATCGGTTCCCTGGCTGCAGGGGTCTATATGATTGTACTCGATTCTCATGCTGCCCGATATACGCAAAAGATAACGTTTCGCAGGTAGCGGTATGCGGAAAGAAATCCCTCTTTAGCTGAACACCCCGGCATCACACTCCTCCCTGAACCAATTCGGTTCCCGGGAGGAGCGATGGCGGGGATGCAAAGTGCGAAAAGAGGAGGACTGCAATTTAACATGTTTGATGACAACAATGAGGATTAAGACTAAACACATTAAAACCTAAAAAAGGGGGGCTTTATGTCATTCAGAAAACCTGTCTTTCTTTTGTCATTGCTTGCATTTATTGCCGGCAATGCGTTTTCTCAGACATGTGCGTGGTTTACTTCCAGGAGCGGCAGCCGCGTGAAACTGGGCGCATGCGCGGAAGAGTCACCGGACCAGGATGCCGATCCCAATGCACTTACCGCATACGAACCGGCCAATTATTCGATGACCAGGTGCGCCATTGGTGATACGGTAGATATTAAATTTACATATGGACAAAATGTTCACGAAGGCCTTTTCTACGGTCATCTGACTCGGCAGGGCGGAAGTGATAATGTTCCCCGAAATATAGGAACAGATCCCGGCGATATCAGCAAGTTCATGTACAAGGGTACCGCCGCAGGTTCCTGGCGGAATATGTTTGCGTATCCAGGGGATGAAGAAGGTTTTGTACTTCGTTCCTCGAGTGTAAGTAGCAAGATCGGTTTCAAATCATCCGGCAATAATCTTATCATCCTTAAAATTATCGTGCCGGAAAAAACCGGCCTGGATGGCGATAACTGGGACCTGAAAGAATCGGTACTGTGGATTTCATTGGCGCAATACCACAAAGATACTCCGCTGTTTTACTGTCTTGATGCGCGGGAGGGAGTATCCGCCGGGAAAAAGATATCGGCAAGAGAGCCCTCTCCGATATCGATCGCCACAACTGCAAACGGCATATCGATTGAGCTTCCGTCTACATCCCGTTCGATTGTTTCGATCCATTCCGCCGATGGCAGGACTGTGTATCGACGGGCATATACGGGGAACTCAATCACGGTTCCGCGACCTGCGCTCTGTTCAGGGATGTATATAATCGATGTCAAGAGTGACGGCGTGGAGGTTACACGGAGCGTATTGTTCCAGAATTATTGATTGATTCAATGATGACACTGCTGACTGACTGACCGCTCGACTGTCTGTTGATTACAACGAATGGGTTGGTATGCAGAACAGCCGTCAGGCCGTATTTCGCTTACAATTTCGAAATGATTTCTTAAAGCACATCGGCGTCCTTGAGCGGCGCCGTTGTGACACGCTCAATAATGCTGCCGTCAATTTCAACGGTTTTGCCGTGCGTCTGCCTCCGGCGGGAGCTGCGGGTGAGAATAAAATCCATCATTGCATGCGCCGCGGCGCCAAGATTGAAATTATAGCTTGTCAAACCATTGTGCAGTGCCGGGACCGAATCGTCGAAACCGGCAAGGGATATGTCTGATGGAACGGCTAATCTGTGCCGGTCAAGATACTCCCGGGCCATCAGTGCAACTTCATCGTTGCAGCACACCCATGCCGTGCACCGGGATCCCGATAATGCCTGTTCAAACAGCGGCTCAATCCGGCGTTGAAACTGTGCCGCGGGCAATATCTGCCAGGGAAAGACAAAATCGAAATAGGAATCAAGCGATTGCCCGAGATACGGGGGGCAATTCCGTTTCCATCTACCATATGCATTTTTAAGCGTATCAAATCCGCTTTGTTCAAGCGCAGTATCACGGTTGCTCTTGAATATTTCGGGAGGCCCGGCAAGAATGCAGGGCTTGACCGCTTCTTCGTAGTGCCATTGCCCGTATGCCTGCCTGAGCCCGTCAAGGCGGTTCTTTGACCAAGAGGCCTGGTGAAAGGGAGAAATGTATGCGATCTGTCGATGCCCGAGTGACAGAAAATAACGCCCCATGTCCAGGCCGCAGCGATGCGAATTTGTGCAGGAAAAAAGCTGAAAAATATGTGAGTGCACCACCTGCGGCATTTTCCATCCGCCGATAGCATCAAAAATAGCAACCGGCTTGCCCAGGTGCGACAGCGTACGAAGTATCCTGTCTCGCTTTCGTTCCGGGGTTACTGCTGCAAATGCATAGCCGAATATATCATCGCTGTCGATAAGCGGACACGGTTCCCCGCGTCGATTGTAAAAACGCATTTCATCTTCGAACAGGGCATACTGGTATACGTCAATTGAGCAATTGGCAATTGACGCTTCCTGTTCGAGAGCGCCGCAAAAGCTGCCGATGATTTTATCCGGCCTGAATTGAAAATTGCGATCGGTAATTATAAAAAAAGCCACCTTTTTTTTCTTCCGGCTCCGGGGAAGCCCGGGCACTGCATATCCCTGCTTATGCCGGGAAATAATTCCATGAGTATCAAGATAAACCAGCGCCTTCCGTATCGTACGATATGAACTTGCATACCGATAAATGAGTTCCTTCAAAGACGGCAGCGGCCTGCCGGGAGCAATGCTGCCGTTCTTGATATCCGAAACAATCATATCCGCAATTCTTCTGTACCCCGATAAAGTCGCAACAGGCTCATTTGAAATTCGATCCGACTCAATTTCTTTTAAAATCGCTTGAAGCTTTGCCGGATCAGTATCGACGATTCGATGATTCTGTCCCCTGCCGCCTTCAAGAATTCCATTTTTTTTAAGCTGCCCGGTTGCTTTCCACATTGAATTTTTTGCAACGCCGGCCTGAGCGGCAAGATATGCAATGCCCGGCAATCGCATACCGGTAGTGTATGTTCCGTTCAGAAGCAAACCGCAGAGATAACTTGTGCTTTTATTGCGCGCTGGAAAGAATTGCCTGGGAATACGATGCCTCCTCGTGCATTAATAATCGTTATTACTCAGGCGGGTCGGTATCGTCATTCCGGTCCCGAATCAAGTTCGGGATAAACTCCAGCCGGAATCTATCGTGTTTCAGCTAGGAATTCGACTTAATTCCAGGGCCTGTCCCGGATTCGATCCGGGGTTCGACGGAATGACGGTAGAAGTTGTCCATAGGGACCTGAGTAGTTGCCATCAATCTTAATTATCGCAATATTATATAAAATAGTCAATAGATATAGCTGGCAGACAAGGCATTTTATACCTACATTTATTTCGAGAGTAACGAATTTACTGTGCAATAATTATTCAAAGGCAGAAATTATGCAAGCGATATCCCGACGTTCCTTTATCAAAAGTGCTTCGGCAGGAGCGGCCGCGCTGAGTGCTTCCTCTCCGCTTATAGGGGCCACGAAGCAGCAGAAACCCAATATCATCTATATGCTCGCCGATGACATGGGATATGGAGATCTTTCCTGTTTTGGCCACTCGACTATCACGACGCCGCACCTTGATAATTTAGCCGATGAGGGAGTTAAATTTACCGATTGCTATTCGGCCGCACCGATTTGTTCTCCCGCCCGTGCCGGATTTCTGACCGGAAGGACACCGAACAGGGTTGGGATGCATTCAATAATCGGCGGGACCTATTTCCGGTCGAAAGGTATAGATGATCCTCATCTGAGCGCAAAAGAAAAAACTGTCGCCGAATGTCTGAAAGAGGCTGGATATGAAACATGCATTGTCGGCAAATGGCATTTAACCAAAGGGTTCGATAATGTGCTGAAAGACCGGCCACCTACAAATTTGCCTATGCCGAGCGATCAGGGTTTCGATCATTATATGTGCACCGACAATAATGCGGATCCAAGCCATCGAAATCCAAAAAACTTCATCCGGAACGGAGAACCGGTCGGGCAGTTTCAGGGATATTCAAATGATATTATTGTTGATGAGTGCATCGACTGGCTCGAAAACAAACGTGATCAAAGCAAGCCCTTTTTCCTGTTTGTCTCGTTCCACTCTCCGCACGAGCCGCTGGGCACGCCGCCGGAATATGAAGCACAATACGATACCGGGGATGAGAAAAAAAACATCTACTATGGCAATGTAAGCCATCTTGACACGTCG
>WJKA01000523.1 GCA_014729375.1 Chitinivibrionales bacterium | reverse complement strand
GTCATGTGGTCAATTTCAAGAATACGATCATTATTATGACATCCAATATCGGCAGTACGGCTATTACCGAAAAGCCCGATGAAAACTACGATGAAATACGGAAAATGGTGCTCGGGGAAATGCGAAATCATTTCAGGCCCGAATTTCTGAATCGTGTCGATGAGATTGTGGTATTTCATGCACTCAGCAGAGAGCATATCGAGGAGATTGTAGGCATACAGCTTGAGCGGTTTGCCGAACTGCTGGGCACTCAGAATATTGCGTTTGAGGCGGATGATGCTGCAAAGAAACATCTGGCGAAAACCGGTTTCGATCCTGTGTACGGCGCGCGACCGCTGAAGCGGACAATCCAGCGGGAGCTCGAAACGGCAATTTCACGCATGATTGTTGCCGGTGAAATCGGCGAAGGGCAGACCGTGAAAGCGCGGGGAGTCGGAGACAGCCTGGAGTTTGAAGTGAAATAACGTGCCGCAAAAACACTCAAAAACATCGGGCCGGGAAATGAACCGCGCCCGTGCTCAGTGAATCGGCACTCGTACTCGTGATCGAAAGCGATAATCCGGATAGTAGATCATACCCGGCATCATGTTTACCAGGAGAGTTTCGCATCTGTTGCGCAATGCCATGGAAATCTTGACAGCATGAAAAGGGCGCCCCTCCCAGGGCGGGAAGGTCCGCCGGGCAACATTGTATATTCGACAACAGCGAGTGTCACGGCCGTCCCCGACCGTGGTGGTTATATTGGAAGCCATACATGGCAAGGGAACGCGCGACCGAAACTCTCGGATTCATCGTATAGCAGGTGGAGTTCTGAGCCTGCGCCGTATTCTATCGACTTCGGCCGCACAAACAGGACTTCGCCTGCAATCTGCACCTTTGCGTGCTGCTATTTTTCTTTATTTTTCACTGCATTAAATTCCCGCGTTGAGCGGGGTGATTTCTGCTCTCTGAATTTTTCTCTGAGCACTTTCAGGGGGCCGTACACGACAATTTTATCACCTTCCTGAATAATTTCCGATCCGGTGGGAATGGGGACCCACTTTTTCTCGCGCTCGATACCGAGGATCAGCAGGCCCTGCTCATTGAGGCGGCACTCAGCGAGCGAGCAGTTTACAAAAGGAGCGTTTTTTGTCATGATTGCCTTTACCAGACTGTAGCCTTCGATTAAATGAAGAAGGTCTTCGGTGGCGCCTTCCTCGACTTTTGAAGATTTCATCAGACGGTTTTCAATAAAATTTTCCCATCCTTTGATAAATTTCTGGCGGGTAGCGATTTTGTAAATAACAAATATGCCGGCAAGCAGAATTACCACATTAAGGGGGATGGCAAATCCCTGGCTTGTTACCAGCGATGATGTCGAGGTGACAATGACGGTTACCAGCCCGGCGTTACCAAGAATAATAAGCCATGTGATGATCCGTCGGCGGGTCGGATGATTGATTACGGTCTCGGCTTCCTTGGTAGTAAAGCCGGTGCCTGAAAATGCCGACAGCGCCTGAAACTGTGCACGTTTCTGGTCAAGACCGGTCATCATGAGCATTATAGCTGCGGCACGAACAATGAGAAATGAGATGAAGATCGCAATAAGCGCAGGCAGAAGAAAGTAAATGCCACCCATAATAATATCTTCCTTTGTATTGTTTCACAGCATTTGAAGCTTTTAAAATAATCGATTATTTCGGCATGCGTAAAATAGGGACGGAGCTTTATTGCGTAACTGATACAGATAATTTACTTTTTGTTATCAAAAAATAAAAATGCCGGATTTCAGGAGCAAAAAACGGGTTCTAAGCGCTTAAAATTGACGGTGGGGGACCCTTATTTTAATTAACCCAAGTTCGACAGTAAAAACTTTTTTTCTTTGCTTAGTTCCGTTCTGACGCTTTTTTAGCCCTTTTGTTCTACAGAAATTACAAAATCGCTTGTAGTGAAGACCTACCCCGTTGATTTTGACAAGAGGGTTTGTTAAATTATATGTATGTATTTGCGGCGTATCAACAAGAAGAAGAGTGGCAAGAATCACTTTTATTGGGCCTTGGTGGAGTCTTACAGAACCGAAAAGGGGCCCCGTCAGAGGATTGTCGGCTATGTCGGTGATGTGAGCAGGGCAAAGGCCAGGAAGATCAAGCAAACCGTGGATCGCTTCGATAGTATTCAGCAGGATTTTCTTGCGCCTGAAGAGCTGCCTGAGTTCGCAACGATAGAGACACGTAAGATTCGAACTGAACGACAAAGAGAATTTGGTGGCGTGTGGCTGGGCAATAAGCTCTTTTGCAGCCTTGGATTGAGCGAGTTCTTTGGTTCATGTCGCAAGAAGGGGCGGGAGACTGTTGATTGGCAGGATGTCATCAAAATTCTGGTGCTGAGCCGATTCTGCCATCCATCAAGCGAATTGTATATCGCGGAGCACTTTTACGAGCAAGCAGCATTTGAGGATTATCTGGGGATTCCAGCGTCGAAGATTTATGATAACCGGCTATATCGTGGTCTTGACAAACTGCTTCCTCATAAAGATTCATTGGAACGACATCTCAAGCAACGTTTAGGTAGTCTGTTTTCGATAGACTACGACCTGTTTCTCTACGATGTGACATCGACATATTTCGAAGGCCAAATGGATGGGAGTTCTCTGGCACAACGCGGCTACTCTCGTGATAGTCGGCCTGACTGTAAACAGGTATGCATTGCTTTGGTGGTTACCAAAGAGGGCTTACCGCTTGGCTACGAAGTGTTTGCGGGGAATCGGCACGATAGCACGACTGTTAAAGAGATTGTAGAAAAGATGGAACGGCAATACGGTTCTGCTGATCGGATCTGGGTGATGGATCGAGGAATGATCAGCGAAAAGAACCTGGGACTTCTGAAGTCCCGACGCTATATTATCGGGACACCGAAAGCCAGCCTGAAGAATTTTGAGCGCCAGTTGATTCAAAAGAGTGACTGGCGGGTAGTACGGGAAGGCGTAGAAGCCAAGATATGCAGATCGCCGGAAGAAGAGACTGAAGAAGTCTTCATTCTGTGTAGAAGTAAAGAACGAGCACGAAAAGAACGGGCGATGCACGATCGTTTTATCAAGCGAATTGAACAGGGTGTCGATAAACTGCATCGAGCTTGTGAACGAGCGAAGGGTCGAGATATTACCAAGGCGATTGAGCGACGTGTCGGTAGAATGTTGGCTCAGAACAGTCGAGCAGCAGGTTTTTTTTCCATCTCCACACGCTATGATTCACAAGAGCGTCGCACGGTCCTTGATGTACAGAAGAAAGACCATGACTCTGAATGGCAACGTCTGACCGAGGGACATTATATCCTCCGAACAAATATTACCGATTGGGAACCACAGCGATTGTGGGAAGCATACATAAACCTGACCGATGCTGAAGAGGCATTTCGCATCCATAAAAGCGATTTGCACCTGCGCCCCATCTGGCATCAAAAGGACGACAGAATTCGAGCGCATATTTTTGTGTGTTTTCTGTCGTTTGTGTTATGGAAGGCATTTGGACTTATGTGCAAGAATGCCGGGCTTGGCGATGAACCGCGGAGAGTATTTAAGGAAATCGCCAGAATTTGCATGGTGGATGTGGTCTTAACGACCGCTGAAGGAAAAGAATTGAAAATACGAACCGTTCCCAGACCAGATAAACCGCTGCAAATAATACTTCACCGGTTGGGCCTGCATATGCCGGAACGACTCACAAAACGCGTTTTGTAGTGAAGACTTTTTGTAAAAAACGGCTAAAAAACGCTGGAATCGCCATTTTTTCACTTTAACTGTCGAACTTGGGTTAGTATCAAGAGATTAGCCGTGGTCCGACCCCAACTTACGCTTACGATAACAATGTATCCAGATCTTTCTGCGGCTCATCGATTGGCGCAATGCCGTAATTTTTCACAAGAAAGCTGAGGATATTCGGTGAGATGAATGCCGGTAGCGTCGGTCCCAGACGAATATTTTTTATGCCCAGATAAAGAAGCGACAACAGGATTACCACTGCTTTCTGCTCGTACCATGAGAGTATCAGCGAGAGGGGAAGCTCGTTGATCCCGCAATTGAATGCTTCCGACAGGGCCTGTGCAATCTTGATTGCAGAGTAGGAATCGTTACACTGGCCGATATCCAACAGGCGCGGTATGCCGCCGATATCACCGATATCCAGATGGTTGAATCTGAATTTTCCGCATGCAAGGGTCATAATAACGGTATCCTTCGGCGCTTTTTCGACAAATTCGGTGTAATAGTTCCGCCCGGGCTTCGCGCCGTCACATCCACCGACAAGGAAGAAGTGACGGATTGCGCCGTTCTTTACCGCATCCACAACCTTATCGGCAACACCCAAAACTGCATTATGCCCGAACCCGGTCATAAGCTTTCCACCTTCACGTGCTTCGAAACCGCCGAGCGCTTTGGCCTTTTCGATAACCGAGGTAAAATCACGTTTGTCCACATGGCTCACACCGGGCCAGGCGACGAGGCCGGTAGTAAAGACCCGGTCGATATAGCTGCTCCGTGGTTTCTGGATACAGTTGGTCGTAAAAAGAAATGCCGCTGGCGCACCGTCAAACTCTTTCTGCTGGTTCTGCCAGGCAGTCCCGAAATGACCGGCAAGGTGGGGATATTTTTTCAGCCCCGGATAGCCGTGGGCCGGAAGCATTTCTCCGTGGGTGTAAACATTTACTCCGGTGCCTTCGGTCTGCTTTAAAAGTGCCTCAAGGTCCGGGAGATCATGCCCGCTGACCACAATGGCCGGTCCGGGTTTACGAACTGTGGATACTTGCGTTGGTTCGGGATGCCCGAAATGACCGGTGTGGGCGTCATCCAGAATCTCCATGGTACGCACATTCATTTCACCGCACCGCAGGCATAACCCGACAAGCTCATCGACCGTTGGATCCGGTTTGTTAAGAAAGGCGAGTGCTTCATGGAAAAAGGAAAAGATGGTATCATCGGTTTCCCCCAGAATAAGCGCGTGATCGGCATAGGCGGCCATGCCTTTGAGGCCATAGGTGAGCAGATGCTGCAGCGACCGTATATCTTCATTGGAATGGGTGTTGAGAATACCCAGCTCAGTTCCCTGCGCAATAAGTTCATCATCGGTTTGAGCAGGAAAAAAGGCAACCGATTTTGGCACCGGACCGCGTAAATCCTTTTCAGCCTTTCCTTTGAGTTCGTCGGCGTTGCGGATAATTTGCTTGAGACGTTCGAAATCAAAATTGACATTCGTCACAGTCGAAAAGAGCGCCTCAACAACAAAACGGTCGATCTCATCGTCTTTTTTCCCTTGCTGTCGTTTTTGATGCGCGCAATAGCCGAGAGCGTAGAGCTGGTGAAGAATAATATCCTGCAATGCAGCGACTTCCGGTTTTTTGCCACACACACCGGAAACATTACATCCGGTACCCTTTGCAGTCTGTTCACATTGATAGCAAAACATTTTCATTAAAGACTCCTTGTTTGAAGGTATGAAAATATGGTTAAAAAATCTTATTTCGATTTAATCATAATCAGCACCATCTTGAACCGTTCCGGCGCATCGACCGCATGGGGCTGGTTGGCCGGCATGATAATCTGCCGACCGGTTTGCAGTTCAAATTTGGCGCCTTCAATGGCAATAACCCCGGTACCGTCAACAATCTCCACCAGCGCATCATACGGCGCCGAATGAGTGCTTAGCCCTTCGCCTTTATCGAATGCAAATACCGTTACAGTACCCTCAGGTTTATTGATGATACTGCGGCTTACCACCGAACCTTCCTGATACGCTACCAGATCACCCCAGGAAAAGGGGATGCTTATCAGACTCTCGTCAATCGGTTTTGTTTTGTTTGCCATAGTAAACTCCTCTCTATCAATATTGGTCTGTTTCGTTATCGTCAAGTACCCTTCTATACCCACTCCTCTTTCAAAATGTTCCCTTCCATTCCAACGATTATACATTTGACCGGGACCTTTCTCTTTGCTTCTGCAGCGGCCTGCCGTGCGAGCTGCAGGAGTCCGTTGCAGCAGGGAACCTGCATGATCATAACAGTCAGCGTATTGATTTTTGCACTATCAGCAAGGGCTTTTAATTTATCGAGATAGATTTCCTTCCCTTCATCGAGCCTGGGACAGGCAATAGCCAGTGTTTTGCCTTTCAGGTAATCGTTATGAAAACCTCCCAGAGCAAATGCCGTGCAATCTGCTGCCAGTAGAAGATCTGCGTTCTTGTAGTGCGGTGCATTTGGTGAAATCAAATGCATTTGAATCGGCCAGTGAGTGAGCTGTGATTGTTGATGTTCCGGTTCAACCTCAGCAGCATCTTTTCGTTCAAATGCCATGGTCCTGGAGCCGGGACATCCGGTAAATGGTGTTGTTGCCATAGTTGCCTCCCTGCTGTCAGGCAATTCGATATTGTTTTGTTCACAGTATTCAATTGCCTGGTTGTATAATCCGGTTTCATTATGTTCTTGCAGGTGCTGAAGATGGGCTTTAATTGTATTTTCTCCCTGTGCAACGATATTGGCCATTACTTTTTTCTCATCATAAGGCTCGGCCTCCCGCTCCTCGATAGCGATAGCGCCCTCGGGGCAATGGCCCAGGCACGCACCGAGTCCATCACACATGATATCGCTTACCAGCCTCGCCTTGCCGTCGATAAGCTGAATGGCGCCCTCCGGACAATTGGGAATGCACAATCCGCATCCCGTGCACGTTTCATGGTCGATCGTGATAATCTGCCGTTTCATCAGTTCCTCCCCGCGTTGGCTAAAATGCTGATACATTCCGGTATTTCGTGACCGGCAGCTGCCGCCCGGTTCCATGCTCTGTTATAAATATGCACTGTTTCCTGCAATAATTCCTTGACCTGGATCAAGATATGCTATTTTATATGTCATGGATCTGCTTGTTCTGCTCAATCATACAGAGCTTTTTGGAGGAATGTCCGGTAAAAGCAAACAGTTTCTTGCGGATATTGCAATCCCAAGAGAGATATCCAGCGGCCGCGTGCTCTTTACCGAAGGAGAAAAGGGGTTTGCGCTCTATCTTCTGGGTATCGGCAATATCCAACTGGCCAAAGGGACCGGTTCAGGAAAAGAGATCGTGGTAAAAGTGATCCAGCCTGGAGAAGTTTTTGGTGAGGTTATCCTGTTTGAAAAGGATCAGTATCCGGTTTCTGCAACTGCAATCAAAAAAAGCCTCCTGTTCGTTCTTCCCAAACACCAGTTTATCTGCCTTCTGGACAATCGTATTTTCCGGAATGATTTTATCATGCTCCTGATGAAAAAGCAGCGGTATCTCACGGAACGTCTTCGCAACCAGCAATCGCAGGAGGTCGATGCTCGACTGGCGCAGTTTTTAAGGGACCATTACGGAGAACGGGATCGCATTCGGCCTGGAATATCCAAAAAAAATTTGGCATTATCGATTGGCGTTGCGCCGGAGAGATTTTCACGCCTTTTATTTCGTTTGAAGAAGCAGGGGTTTTTGACCTGGGAGGAAAAGGAGATTGTT
>WJKA01000522.1 GCA_014729375.1 Chitinivibrionales bacterium | reverse complement strand
GCATCTCAATTTTCAGCTTTTCTCAAAAGCATCTACCGTTTCCATTGAAGGAAGGAACCTTCTTAACACCGAATATACGAGTCACCTGAGCAACTACAAGGGAATTGCACGGAATTCGGGATTTGATGTGTCTTTTAAGATTTCGGCCGAATTGTGACAATAGGGATTATCTAATGGCAACCACGAAGACAGATGAAACCAAAAATAAGCAAACAGATACAAAGCCACGTCTGTCTCCGCTGGGGCACCTTTTGAGATTTGTTGGCTGGTGGTTTGGCTTTGCAGGATTATATGGCGCTTTTTCTGTTTGCCCGTTTTGCAGCCAGCAAGCCTGTCCAGTGGGCTTCACCTCAGCAGGCATTTTCGGAGCGGTCTTCTCATTGTTCTTGCAGGATTGGCGAAGGTTACTGATGTTTATAAAAGCGAAACGCTCAAAATGTAAGGATAAACACACTGGCGGAGCTAAGCAGAGATAGACAATTGGCAAGCAGGGTAATGAAGATGAATCGCCTTCGCCCGTCCTTGGCTTCGGCGGAAAAACACCAGGCACAAAAGGAAAAAGAAAGAGGAAGAGAGCCGGTTTTTGCGGAGGGAAATGCGGTAGCAAGCCTGTTTAACAGCTTACAACAGCCCCATGCTGGGCGGCCAAAAGCGCCGCCCCAAATTGCCGCTCTGACAAGGGTTAGCGCTTCCGTGTCCACTTCCTTCGGTCGGGCACTCCGCTTTACTTCACGGCACTCCGGCGGAATTATAGGCGGGCACTTCGCCATGCGTCAAACATTGTGCGATTTTTGACGGAATAAGCTATGATTATTCACCTGAAATACCACCTCAGGATAGTATGAGAATTTATTTGAGTACGTCATCAGGCGGCGCTGACATTGCCGGCAATGTTCTTGATTTTTCCGTGCTGGTAAAGCTTGTCTCCACAAATTTCGACTTTTCGCAGACTGATTCAGCGGAAATTTGTTTCACCAAATCAAACGGCTCATCGCTTAAATGCGAGGTTGAGCAATGGGACATCGCAAACGCTCAAGCCGCCATCTGGGTGAAAGTCGATACGGTCTATGGCAATAACAGAAGCCAGTACATTGTCATGCACTGGGGCGATGATTATTGCAAAGACGGCCAAAGTTCTACGCAAGTGTTCGATACCTCCAATGGCTTTATCGGCGTATGGCACATGAAAGAGCGTGACAGCACGGTTACGCGCAAAGATGCAACAGGAAATGCGAACCATGCTACGGTCTATGGAGGCATTGACAGCATTGCAAGCGGAGCAACAGGCATTGCAAACTATCTTGCCGGCGGCGATGAATATTTATCACTGCCGTTTACGGACAGCGTTTCCTCGGCGACGGTTTCGCTTTGGTTTAAATTTGAAGGAACCGGCAATCAGATCCTCGTGAGTCAGGAATCATGGGATAATGAATATTGCCATTTCAAAGTCAACTATGGCGAAAACATATCGGTTTCAAGCTATCCCTGGCCTAATAATCTTACGGGAAATACATTATCCGCCAATATATGGTATTATGCCGCCTACACGTTTGCCGGCAATGGTGCCGGCAATTGGAAACTTTATGAAGACGGAGATGTAATCGACTCCAGCAATTTCAATCATAATAAAATTATCCTGCCAAGATTTATCGGGCATGAATACACCGGCAGGTATTTCAATGGCTATATCGACGAAGTCCGAATCGAAAAATCCGCTCGATCAGCGGACTGGATAAAGCTTTGCTATCAAAACCAGAAAGCGAATCAGACACTTGTACCCATCTTCAAAAGTTTACATGCGCGAATCGGCCCTGTCGGTGTCAGCCATGCAAAAAAGCTGCTTGAAGAGCTGCCGAATAAAATATTGTCCAAACTGGGGATAATTGCGCGTGTTCAGCCGCGAAAGCGAAGTGGCAGGGAAACAGTAAAAATTCTCATTGAGAGAATGGATGTTCCGATTTCTTACAATGGAGGATTTTCGGTAAAGCTCGCAAAGGATGTCCTGGACCTGAGCACCTTATCGGACCATAATCTCAACGAGCGGCAGATGACGGCGCTGAAATATATCAAAGAAAAACACAAAATCTCAAATAAGCAGTACCAGCAGCTCAGCGATGTATCAAAAGGCACGGCGACAAAAGAATTAGCCGCGATGGTACGAGCCGGACTCAGTGGTGAATTAATCATGACAATGTACCTTTCTGACCAGCGAATATCAGCATGATCAGCGTCATTAGCGTTCTATTTTGGACAAGAGTGATAATCATAATTCATTTCTATGTTAAGCTGAAATTAATGCATCAATTTCAATTTCCCTGGAATAGTTGAGCAATCGCCGTGTTCAGCAGATCACCGGGCGGGATTATCGTTTGCGGTGTGGATATCCGGCCCAACTCTGAGCGGGCGCGTTCAAGATCGAGGCTCCGTTGGTCCTGCACCAGACAGTATCCCATCGACTGCAACCTTTCGCACAAGTAAAGCTGCTCGGTCTGTCCGGGTGTCGGAACGAGCACTGCTTTTTTGTTCAGGGAAACAAGCTCCATGATCGTCGTATATCCTCCGCGACAGATTATCGCCTTTGCCGAGAGCAGCAGGTGAAGAATCTCATCGGGTGACGCATGCGGCTTGACCGTGACACCCGGTTTCAATTCCGGCGGATTTTCGGATGATATCGTTCCGGTAAGAACGACCGCATTTCCAGTAAATTTTTCGAGCTGCGAAAAAACCTTTTTCTCTAGTTGCGATCGTGACGGCTCCGGGCCGGAGAGCACGATCAGCAAATCGAGGTTTTCAATTGGCTCCTGCGTGATACTGTGCCTGTCAAATCGCGACAGCAGGCCGATATATCCGCTGTTTTTCGGAAGCGGGTATTTGTGGGTCAGATCGCCGGTCAGATTGCATTCGCCCGGTATGTCGGGGACCCAGAGTTTGTCGTATTTTGTTATTGCCTGCCGATGTCCCCACCAGAAAGCCGGTTCCAGAAAACGAAATCCTTTCGGCATGAGGACAGTCAACTGATGAGAGATATAGATGCAGTGCGCTTTTGCATTGTGACATCCGAAACGGTTGTCTGAGATTACAATATCGATTTCGTGTTTCCTGATTATTCTGTCAAGCTGCCGCTGTTCGGTCATCGCACACCGGAACACGCGTGCGAGCATCAATGGGAATTTCAGATAGAGGAGCCATGGATGCGCCGCGTAAGACATGCTGTAGTTGACTATAGGGACTATCGTAATGCCGGGGAATTCAGCGGCAAGCAGCCGGGCAGGCTTTCCCTGCGCGGCTATGATCACTTCACAGCCCCTGTTTTTCAGTTCCCGGATTACCGGAATACAGCGGGTAGCATGGCCGAGCCCCCAGTCCAGAGGAGCAACGAGGACTCTTTTTGCGTTTTGTTCCATGTGGTGCGGCTTCTACAAATTAATTTCATGCCGATCAAAACAGGCCACTTGCACCTGTTTGTTGAATCACGACTACTGACGCTCTATATTTGCTCTTCTCCGGCAAAAGTGAAAGCAATCGTCGATAGTTATCGTTGTTCTCGTAATATAGCACAAAAGCATCATGATGTCAATATGATTGTATGCTATGATGCGCTACAAGAGCTTCTTATGGCTACTTATTATATGTCAATAAGTTAGATCAAGAATGAATATTTAATCGCATGTCTTGAATGGACTGGAGAGAGGAATAAATAAACTCATTCCTTGAACACCAACCGCAAAATCTTCGGCTCGCCGTTCCATTGGGTGACTGCAAATTGAGGATGCATCTGCGCGGTCGAGACAGCCTGGCTATCTACGGTACAATTCAAAGCATACACCGTATACGGAATCGTACCGCTGATAAGCGTTTTAATACTTCCTTCCTTTACCATTTCACCGGTCGACACGAATTCGGCCCTGGAAAAATCGATATCGCCCTCTTTTTTTACGGCGCGGTTGAACTGGTTCTGATGCTGTTTGAGCAACTGAGGTTTAAGCGTTCCCCCCAGATAGCTGTCCCGGGCCTTTTCGGGACCTATATTGTTCTTTTTCATATCGAAATCAGCCGAAGTTATGCAGCAACCGGAATAGTC
>WJKA01000521.1 GCA_014729375.1 Chitinivibrionales bacterium | reverse complement strand
GGTGGTTGAGGATGCTGCGTAGGTTAATGCGTTACCACCGTCCCCCTGTTTTCGGGGAGGGGCGGGAGAGTGGGGTATTGGGGTTTAAGGACGAAGTATCAATTGAACTGCGCGACGACCTGGATGAGCCACAGGAAAATGCTGAATACGAGTTGACGTTGCCGGACGGCAAAACTCGCAAGGGCAAACTCGATGCTGATGACAAAGTACAAGAAAAAGATATCCCGCCCGGAAACGTTAAGGTTTCATTCGGCGAGCGCGAGAGCATAGAACAAACAGAGGGGGAAAGCAAACGCAGCAGTGAAAGCGATCGGGAAAAGACGCTTTCCGTACCGTCCGGTAAAAATGGCAAATTTACCTCCGAATCTTTCAGGTTTTCAGAATAGCGAGATAAAGCTATGAGTATCAGACTGCCGTTCAATATTCAATCCGCTGATGATATCTGCAAGCTCAATGAAAATGGATCGGGCGGTTTTTTCCCGGTTGGTGCTAATAATTTCTGGCATGGCGGGATTCATTTGCAGAATACCGGAGCGGTAACTGCAATTGCGGATGGAACAATCATTGCCTGGCGAGCTTCTGATGACTGGCTAAGCGGACAAATCAATAAATATAAGCTGACATATTCCAACAGCTTCGTATGCATTAAGCACAACTATGAGCTTCCCAATAAAAAAACAATCGACTTCTATACCGTGTATATGCATTTGCTGCCAATGAGTAAATATGATGATATGCAAAAAAAGAACCCTCCGGTGCATCTGCAAAGCCTCACAATAAATACCGTTGTAGATCCTCCCGAAGGCCTCAGGTTACGCAATTGCAAAGACGGCAGTATAAAGATTGTTGTTCCATGTGGAGAGCACGTATTGCTAGACCACAGCGAACCAACGGGCAAAAAATTTATCGCTCTCAGCAAATATGATTCTGCCTATAAAATGGTTACATATACAGACTCATCCGGCAAAACATACAAAGATGTATACTGCTATTTAGATACGACGCGTGGCAGGGCCTGTGGCGCAGATACATATCAAATAATAACAACTGAAGATCCGCCGCTGATAACGGATGGCAAAAAAGGATGGGGGCTGCGCTTGCGCAGTTCAGCCGGCGCTGAAAATAAAAGCAATATTATTAAAGTGCTGCCTCGGGGCACTGCTATCAATGCCGGAAAACTGGTTGGCAATTGGCTTGAGGTACTTGATGATAGCAATACGAAGATTGGGTATGTTTTCAACTATGAAAATGGATTCACGCGAACTGTAAATGCTAAAAACAGCCAAAACAGCAAAGTTGTCAAATGCAATATTCCGGTAAAAGCAGGCGATGTAATCGGCTACCCGGGGAGATACTGGTCGGAGAATGTTGTGCATATCGAGCTGTTCACGCCTGATATCGAATTTATGAAATACAAGCATGACAGCGAACATGAAAAACTTATATATCGGCTGCGCGCGGGACAGAAATTCAAAAAATGCAGCGGTTCATGCAGTGAAAAATCCATACCGTTAACAGCCGGCACGGTTTTAAAACGACTCACACCATATGAAAAAATCGAGAAAAAAGAGTCGCCGTATGTTAATAGCCGGGAGGTACAAGTTGAAAGCATTGGATTGTGGGTTACAAGATCTGAATTAGGCGGTTATGACAATGGTATATATGATTATAAAAATGCTATTAGCAAGGCGTACGTAACATATCCCACATCTTCCAATCCAACGCCGTCAACCGAAGAAGTAGAGACACATAATAAAAAATCCATTAAGCGCAATTTCGGTGCATTTCAAAAGGGGCTTGTGCTTTATAAGGATACGAAATACCGCAATGTTTTTCTAAAGCCTAAGAACCCGCTCAAGGGCTGGATTAAAAGCAACGAAATAAGCTTCACCTGGGACAATGACGCAAAAACATACACGCTCAAAGAGACCGCAAAAAAATGGTATGACAACAATCCCGAAATTATCAGTTTCGACCAGCCGCATGAAGTGACGCTTGAAAAAGACACCGAGTTCGAATCAAATGATGTAGAAACGATGACATACAAAAACGAAGAATGGGTTGGTTTCAAACTCGAAGGCGCCACCGATCGGGGCTGGGTAAAGAAAAGCGATATTAAAGACTCGATTGTCGATTGCTATGATTGGGAGAAATTCTTTACGACACTGACGGACAAATCCGAAGACGGTTTTTGTGATGTAAAGGAAATTATCAAAGAAATCGAGTCAAAATCCGGCAACACGCAGGATAAGCTTTTGCAGGCAGATGAAATAAGACGCGCGATAAAAGACCCGACAACCGCGCGCTATCTGCGCCGGTTGGCAGTCAGGCATCCCACGGAATGGAGTTCGCTTGTCGATGACAGCACCAATAAGTGGGAGCGGTTGAAGAAAAAACCCTGGAAATTTGATCCGGATTTTGTGGAGACGCAGATAAAGCCGCATATTAAATCGTTGCAGTGGTGGGATGATGCGATGATTGATGGGGTGGATATGATGAAACTTTGGTTTTTTCATCCAGTGGGGTTTTTAAAGCACTTTAATAAGCTAAATGTAAATGAGCCATTTCTTTTTCCATTTAAATTTAAGGTAAATTCATACCAAAAATGGCCCGCAAGGTTCGGCGATGGCAGAGATAAAGACGAGTCTGGAGTCTACCATAGAAAACATGCTGGCTGTGATTTGTATGCTCCAATAGGGACAGAAATAAGGGCTGTAAGAGATGGTATCGTAATCTTGGAACCATATCATTTCTATAATGGAACTTATGCTGTGGAAATTAATCATGGTGATTTTATTTGCAGGTATGGTGAAATGAAAAGAGATATCCCTTCTGACATAAAAAAAGGGGCTAAAGTTAAACAGGGACAAATTGTTGGGTATGTAGGCAAGCTAAAAGGCATGTCGCAAAGCATGCTTCATTTTGAAATGTTTACAGGAGAAGCAACTGGCAACTTATCGGATAAGCAAAATCCACCATATATGCGAAGATGGGATATTATAAATCCAGCAGAATGGTTAAATGAGGGAGTATTATGAAT
>WJKA01000048.1 GCA_014729375.1 Chitinivibrionales bacterium | reverse complement strand
ATTTTGAACGGAGTGGTGGAGTACTGGAATGATGGAGTAATGATTTTGTGTAACCATTATAATATTAATGAGTTACAACAAAACTCCATTGCTCCAATGCTCCATCACTCCGTTCAGAAAAGCCTCGGGCAAAGCCATGTACTTAATTACAACCCCCGGATTATTCCCTTACAATCAGTTTTCCGATATGCCGGTATTGATCAGTTGTGACCCGGGCTATGTATGTCCCGCCGGGAAACGTGGATATATCGAGCGCAACAGAAGTTTTTCCTTTTGCCGCGCCTGCCGATTTCATCAATTTACCGGAAAGCGTATACACAGTAATTTCTGCCGGGTAATTTCCTGTCAGGGAGACAATGCATTCGGTGCGAGACCCGTACGCTAGCATGATAAATCCGGCATTGCTGTTGTCGAAAGCCCGGCGGGGGTGCTTTGCCGGAGAGAGTGCGGGAAGGTCGTTATGGCCGCTGAACAGGGGGATTTCCGTATCGGCCCAGACAAGCCTGCCGGTAAGGCCGTCGGGAAGGTCGATCGAGCCGTGGAATGTCTGGTCGGAAAGACGCCCGAACGCGACTGCAATATCCCCCTTATAATGCGGCATCCTGCCGTACACCGTATCGAGTCCGTCCATATGCGGCTTTATTCGAACAGTAGCAAATTCCGGGCTGCCGGGCCCAATGCCGCAGATTGTTGCAAGCATCTCATAATTGGGGCTGTTATTCGCGTGGCAGTCGGAGCGCGTCTCTTCTTTTTCTTCCGGGAATGTTGTCAGGCCCAGGTCGATCAGGTCGAACCAGTCCTGAAGCTGCTCGATATACAGATTGCCCATACCTGTTTCGTTAAGGGCCCTGAAAAGATATGGCCGGAAATTGAGTGATGTCTGGATCAACGAATTATCATTGAGGACTTTCTGCATGATGGCCCGTTGCTGGTTTGCAGGAACAGCATCGGTAAGTACTGCCAGTATATTGGCATGCTGGCTGAACAGCTCTTTGCCGGGCGTCTGGGCAAAAAGCTTGCGTGAGCTGTCATAGCAGTATGTATGCACTGCCGTTTTGACCGATTGTGCGCGGTCCCGGTATTCACCGGCCTTGTCCTGTTGCCCAAGCGCGTCAAAAAGTTCTGCCGCGCGCTGGAGCGTGTAAACATAGGAAAGCGAGTGCACCGAAGAATGGCCGTAGCGGTCGGTTTGCGGTTCTCCCCATTTAAGGAAACCCTCACTCCAGTCGACAAAATCCCAGTTTTCCAGATCGGTCAGCAGCCCGGAATTGTCAAGCCTGGATTCGTACCATTCAAGAATGCTTTGGGCGCCCGCGACAAATCCGGTCAGGAAACTTTTGTCGTTGCGAAGCATGTAATAATCATGCATCATGTCGATCCATGACAACGAGAAACCCGGAATAACCTGGCCTTCATTGGAAGGATATCTGCTGAGCGTAAGACCGTCGGTGTTGATCGAATACCCGAATTGTTTCATGGCATTCTGCATCAGGCGGTCATCGCCCGATACATACAGCGAAATCAGGCACTGGAAGCGGGTATCGCGCACGTACTGGAGCTGCTCATAGTATGGGCAATCATAATATGTTTCACCCGCGCACAGGCGCATGGTACGCCAGCCAATGTCCCATGCCTGGTTGAGCTTCTGGTTATCTGAATAGAATGCAGCTTTTTCTTCAAACGGATAGGCAGTAAAGATGCCGTACAGGCTGTCGATCTCAAGCGGTTCAGGTCCGGTGGTGATATCGAGCTGGAGATAGCGGTAGGTACGGACCCACAGGGGGCGGAACAGGCGGCGGTTGCCGCCGTCCGGACGGAATATGTCATAATAGCCGTAGAGTGTTTTGCCCTGAACCGCGTCCCGGTTGCCTTTGTCAAGATTCGCATCAAACAGCGTTTCAGCATAGGAGAGCTTGATCGTGCTCCCGTCGCCGCCGCTGACAACAAGCTCCGGATGTGCCATCGTAAGGTATTCCTGATCGAGCAGCACGGTGACATCGGTATTGGCCGGTATTGCAAGAGATCGGGAGAAATCGAGCCGGTTTCCGGGATTGATCCCCGAGCTTCGTGCAACACTGGTTATCGGAATAAACCGTTCTTCCATCATGGGAATCATGCGGGGAATCAGTGTCCATGGCGCCTGTGAATGCGAAATTTGCGACGGCGTCTGCCAGTCGGAATCGTTATAGCCGGGCCTGTTCCAGCCCCAGGGATATGCCGAACCGTCAACATCATCGCACGGTCCGGCAACATAGTAGAAGCCCAGAAGATTATCGTCATTTGTTTCAACCGGGATTGCCGTATACGCGGTATTTCTGACTGCTTTCCAGTTTGTCTGGTTTGTATTGACACTCTGCAGTGCGCCTGGTCCGGCCTGGACAATGAATCCGGTCCTGAGCGAATGCTGGGCAAGCGGCATAAATTCAGAGAAATTCCAGACTTCTGCAGCAAGGGTATTCTCACCGGTTTTCAGCTTGTCGGCAATATCATAGGTTTCATAGTTCCAGTGTGCGATATCACTGCGTGCCGGGCCGAATCCGACCGGCTCACCGTTAACATAAAGCCGATACCGGTTGTCTGCCGAGACATTGATTTCGAATATTGAGGGGACTGTTGCCAGGGAAAATGTGTTCCGGAAAAGGTAGACGCCGTATGATGTCGCCGATGCGCCTGCAGGAGCGATCCACCGGGCGTCCCAGCTTGACGGCTGTGCATCCGCCGCATGAATCAAGGCAAAGATTGTCAGGTGAAAAAACGGTTTCTGTATCAGGTTGTACAGTATGGTTTTCATCAGGATTCCCCGCTGCTGCTCAATGAAAAAGAGGCCTGCGATTTTCAAACCTCCGGATATTTCTCTTTCTTTTAAATATATTGATTACGTGGTGCAAATTCCATGAAAAAAAGCTGTTACTCAGAAAAATGCTCATTATGCGTACCAGTGTCTTATCAAATTACTCTTTCCATTTTTCATGCCATTTATTATCTTAGTTAACTATAATTATATCTCTCCTATGGCAGTGGCGAGAGCAAATAGTGTGATTATTTTTCTGTTAATAAGTTATATTATATATATGTAAGAGCATAAGGGGGCCGAATGATGATGTCATGGCCCCTTTTCTGTGTTTAAGGGTTTAAGCTACAATTTATCTTCAAGGAGTTATTTCCATGAAAGAAGCCGGCATAATTTCATATCTGCTTGTTCTTTTTTGTTCTTTTTTATTTGTTCAATGCGATTCCGATTACCCTTATAAGCCAAAGCAATTTGTTACCCCCGAACCGAAAAGTGCTTTCATTGCAAAGAGTGATCTTGCATCCCTGATTGGCAAAACAGACGCCAAGATTGTCTACACACTGGAGTATCAGGGACGGCGGACGATTTACTATGTCGATTTCAATGATGAAACGCCAACGGCAAAAAAGCTGAAGAAACCCGAAGGCAAAGAGCTGTATCATGCCGACAGCCCTCTTCTATCGCCCGATGGCGAGTGGGTAACATACTGGATGGTGAAGGGGGGGGATAATGAGGTATACGTACAAAAACTTGATCCTGATGCAACGCCCAAACTGATTTCCGATCCGGGAGGAGATCCTCATTGGTGGGAAGATAGCTCTGGAAACCTGTATGTTGTTTTTGCAAGTACCGGAGAGTTTCTGATAGGTGATATTACGAGCGTCCAGGATGGATGGACAAAACGGCAGCAGGTTAATAAAACAGATCCAACCCAGATGATAGGTACGGCCGAGACACTGGCACCATATCCTTTCAGGGGAGGGCTTTCGAAAGATGGACGATATCTTTGTACCGGGTATGAATTAGCATATTTTTATGACATTACGAATAGTTTACTTGTACCAATCAGCGGTGGTTCGCAGATATGTAATCCATCAATAAGACCTCATACGGATTCAACGGATATAATGATGTTCCTCAATCTTCAGGGATACCAGAAAATGAATGGATTTGATAGCACGCTGTGGATAGATCAGCACCAGATGATATTTACCGTTGATGTATCCAACACTGTTTTGAAATATTTCGACCATACGCAATTTTTTGCCACCTCAAAAAAGCAATGGCAGGACCCTGAATGGTCGAATGATCCTGGTTATTTTTCGGCTTTGGCGCAGGATGCCGGCAATGATAACTGGGATTGCTATATAGTAAGATATTCTGATGGTGCGTATAAAACATTTAACGACCCTTCTGAAATGTCATTGAATGAAACATCAACACCTTTTATCTGGATCAATCAAAATTAGCAAGGAGCAGTAAGTATGCAGAAGAAGTCGATCGGGGCAATGGCTGGGATGCTGATTTTTTTGTTGCTATGTGCGGGTTTATTCCGGCTGAAAGAACGGCCTGAAAAATTAAATCTGGCAATGCTTTCTCTAACTCCCTGGGAAAGCATTGGAGGATGTGGTGCAGGTGGTTCCGGCGGTGCCGGAGGGGGCGGTGCTCGATGGATTGGAAAAGGTGTAAGCGGTGGTCTTGTTGACGTTGAAATGATGTATTCTGCCAATATCGGGCAGAATTTTGCAATTCGAACATTAAAAACCCGCTTGAGCGCGCGGCCGGTATGGAACAGCCAGGTCGGCCTTTCTATACCCATTGTGTCAAAAATGGGGCCATTGCAGCCCCAGACGAATGCAGCCGAAGAAGCGGGGCATATAACAGGCGGATTGAGCGATATGACCCTCGATTTTTCATATAATATCGGAATGGAAGGTCAGTATTCGCTCCTTGTTTCAGCGACAATGCCTACCGGTCAGTATGATATCAAAAGGGGAAAAGATTTTGAAAAACAGTATCTCCCGACAAACCTCCAGAAGGGCGGGGGTATCTGGAACCTCAGCGGCGGAGCTAGCTATACAAAAGATGTTGAAGACGGAATGCTTATTTTTGAAGCAACGTATTCGCATGGTTTTGCTATTAATTTTAAAGGCAAGAACCCGTTTGTCAATGATGACGCCGACCAGTATAACGAACTCAACAAACCCGGTGTATGGGAACAATTATCCCAGGAAGAAAAGGACCGTCTTGAATATCATTTTAAACCGTATGGAGAAAATGACCTCGGCGGCTATACGCCCCCGAGTCTCAGCTTTACCGCTATCTATGGATGGCGCGGCCTGGATCACTATGTGCATTCCTGGGGATTGACATTCTCTGTTCCTCTGGGCGTTGCCTGGATTCCCGATTTTAATCCAAAAAGCTATGATCCAAAGCCCGATCCCGATCACCAGGCATGGAGTGGCTCATTAACCTATGGGCTGGAATTCTCCCGGCATAAATATCCAATATTTGTTGGAGTTTCTTTGCCGATACACGACAAATCTCCAGCGAACAGTGACAATTCCCCTGAACCGCGAAATGATTACGATACCAGGCCTATGGCACACTGGGATGGGCCGGACTGGAAAGATTTACTTCAGCAGTGGACATTTTCTATTGGCGTGAAATCAACGATGTTTTAACCAAATAAACAAGGAGAAAAATAATGACAAAACAAATTGGTGTATTCATTGGTTTTATGGTTTCCTCGATTTCTTT
>WJKA01000520.1 GCA_014729375.1 Chitinivibrionales bacterium | reverse complement strand
TCTGTATGCAAAGCCATGCGCAGCTCCTGTTGCAGGGATCGACCAAAGCCTTCCCGAACCTTTAGGATATTCAGAGAACCATTCTATCAATGAAGGGACCATTATATCTTCTATATTATTTTCTTCTATCCATGATGTGAGTTCAACATAATAACCTTCCCTGTATCCCTTGCCAAGCCATTGTGAATCACCAAGTACGATATCATATTTATCGCTCTTTTTCTCCATCTCTTTAAAGAACTCATACTGAAAATTGCTCCATGGCTCAAGATGAACATTTACACCTATCCCTGATTCAGCCGTAAAATCCTTTACGATCTCTTTTAGTGCATAGCCAGGGCCCCATTCAGCCCATAATATGTTTATCACATCATCATCCTGTTCATAACCTGAAGTTTTAGTATCGCATCCCGCAAAGATAATGACTAAACATACAATTAATAGAAAGTAAGTGAGTTTCATCTTAACACCTCTTTTTTATATAGTAATACGCCTGACTATTTATATACGTTTCGATGAATTAGTTAGGGACATAAGTAATTAGATATTTTTTGCGTAAAAAAATGTCTATCCCAAAATGATTCAAGTTTCTCTTGCAATGCTTGAATAGTTTTAAAGCAATTAGAGTTAGTTATTCTTGCCCTTGTCACTTTCCAACATGTTTCTATAGGATTAAGCTCTGGTGAATAGGTCGGCAAATATTCAACTTTTATGTTTGTTTGCTTTGCCAGAAATTTCTTTATCACTTCAGTTTTATGCCAACCTGCATTATCAAGAACAAATACATATTTTTTATCTTTATCGAGAGTTTCAATAAAACTAGATAGAAATGCTAGATATGTTAAACTATTTTGCGCTATATGAAACTCATAAAATAGTTTTTCCCCCTCTATATATGCTCCAAAAGTGTTAAGTTTCTTGTTTGACCACCAAAACAAACCCCTAGGCTTTTTTCCTGCAATAAACCACATTTTTTTGTAAACAGGGACCAATCTAAAAGCACATTCATCAAAACAAACTATTGTATGATCCAGAAACTCCGATTGAAGTTTTTTTTAAAGTCTTCGCGATATTTCTCTACGACAACTGGATCATTTTTTATATGCTTATCACGAGGAGTGATAAGGGAGAAACCTATTCTATGCAGAACTCTTCTAGCATGACGTATAGTGATTTTTTTCTTAATTTCGCTGCAAATGATGTCTTTAAGTTGTTGAGTATTACAACTGGAGTATTCTTCATTTTTTGAGACTACTTTTCGGATTATTCGTGATTTAATCTTATTAAGAGTCTCATCAGAAAAACTACTGGGTCTTCCAGATTTTGGCATATTTTGAAAGGAATTATTGTCTTTGTGCCTTTTTACCCAAAATCCTACAGTCGACCGTTTAAAACCAGTAATCTCAGAGATTTCTGAGACTGTTTTTTGTTGTTTACGCAACCTAATGATGAGTTTTCGTTCTGCTATTGATACCATAATATCATTTAGAGATAACAACTATATTAATATTGTTATCTAATTACATTTGTCCGCAACTAATTTTTAGTAAGTAAATAGTTAGGTAGGCATTAATTTTAGATTATGGAATACATTTTGACCTTGTAGTTTCCATGTATGAATTACAGACATAACAACATCAATCCATCTTTTTCCTTTCCAGTTTCTGTAACAGCCTATTGTTTTTCTCAACAACACAACTGAACGAAGCTCTCGCTCAGCATGATTATTATGGAGTGGAACGCTTTCATAATAAAGGGCAGTAAACCAATCATCTCCACCATTTTCAATGTATGTTCTCAATTTGTTTGTACCTTTAATTGGCTTAAGACAAGTAATAATATCTTTCAACATCCATTTTGCTTTTTCAATCTCTTTTTCATCTGGTGGCTTTTGGTTAAGAATCTTGAGATTTTCATAAAGGGATTTTATTCTTTTATATTGCCTTCCAATTTCCTTATTGTCCTGAGCATAATCCTTAAACTCCCTCATTAAATGCGCCCAACATCTTTGTTTTAATGGATAATAATCATATCCTCCATATCCATCGACTATAATAACTCCTTTGAAGCCCTTGATAAGTTTCTTGAACCAGATTGCCGCCCTGCTCTGTGCAGCAAGAAATATGGCTTTAGTCTTTGTAAAAATACCCCATACATAACCATTTTTGCCATCTTTTCTAAATCCAGTCTCATCAGAATGTAGATAAGATTCTTTTTTCAACTTAGCGAGAATGTCTTTTTGTATCGGGTCTAATGCACAGATATATCTTGCTGCTATGTTTTGCACTGTTCTTGAACTAAAGCTTGGAGCTCCAAGCTCTCTGATAAAATCCATAATTTTATCATGTGAGTTTGTCAAGTTCTTTAGCATAACAACTATGTTTTGGAGGTTCTTACCATAGATATTATTAGGCAGGTTGTCTTCTGCTTCAATAATTTCTCCAGTCTCTGGAGAAATATATTTCATAAACCTATGTTCAATTGTCTTGATTGGCTTGTCAGGAAAATCAATTATCGTCTTAATACGATAACCAATCGGATTGCCTAATTTCTTTCCAGATATTGGGCAAGTATCAAGTTGATGTTCTTTAATTTCATCAGGCTCAGGTAGTTTAATCCCACCGCCATTGCTTCCCTTAGGCTTTCCTGGAAAACGGAGTTTTTTCTTTTCTTCATCAGAGGATTCGTCTTTTTCTTCTTCAAGTTCACTGCGTTTAGTGTTCTTTTTCAACTGCTT
>WJKA01000519.1 GCA_014729375.1 Chitinivibrionales bacterium | reverse complement strand
TCGATTTTAAAAGCCCGAAAAGGGACGATAATCCGCTACCCTGCCAGAACCAGAAGGGGTTATTTCTTTACGATCATACAACGCCGAAAGACGTGGCGTATTTCTACCGGAGCTATTACGTCGACGGTAGCGACGACCCTATGGTGTATATTGTCTCTCACACTTGGCTTGACCGTTGGACACAGCCTGAGGCCAAACCCGTATGGGTATATTCAAATTGTGACTCGGTTGAATTGTTCAACGATTACGGGGTAACATCATTCGGCAAACGGGCGCGTACCGCCGGAGAGCGAGGAGATACACGATTTAAATGGGATGATCCCTACGTGCAATATAATGTTTTATATGCCCGGGGGTATATTGATGGTCGGGTTGCAGCAGAAGATTATATCGTGCTGGAAAATCTTCCCGCACCGCCCACCGGTACATCGGCGGAGAAGGTTGATAATATTCAGGCATTTTCTTCCGGCCTGTCGATATTGTCATCGAATCGGATAGCCGTGACGGTAGATAAAGAGAGCAAAATTTCTGTCGATCTGTATTCCGCCGATGGTACGCTCGTTTCACGGGTGGTGAACAGGTCTGTCGGCAGGGGAGTTCATTCCTGGAGTTTGAACGGAATGTTGTCTGGTGCAGGGGTGTATTATGTTGTGGCGCGGGTCGGGGATACCCGGCTTGTTGGGAAGATACCGGCGGGCTTTTAGCGCATTAATCAATAGGTGTCGGGACCTGCAGTTTTTTGGTATTTTTTTGATTTGATCGGCAATGGGCGCCGGGGACGTGCCGTAGATGGACAAACCTTTGTGCCTTTTGGACCGCGACCGGGGCGATTATGCAAAAATCACCGGAGGCTAATCATCCGCAATTTTCCATATGCAGGCGCGTTTGTTTCTGTCCTTGACTATAGGATATACCATGCGCTGCATCTGAACGATCGCTTTGACTTTTTCGGGCCACGGCATAGCGGCAAGCTGCTTTCGCCTGTGCTGCTTTCTAATGAAGAGTTCCTCGGCAACGTTTTTCAGGTTGTCCATTCGTTCCATTTTCTCTCCAGGCCGAATTTTCTCAGAATAGTTTGCAGGAGCGCCATGTCGATTTTCGCTTCTTCCTTAAACAGTCGCACTCGCTCCTTATCCTTTTGCCTTTCCGTTTGAAGGCATATCGCTGAAAGGTATTCTATCTTCAGAGCGAAAGTTGCAGTAGTGCCGTAGGATACTTCATCGGCATTTTCAAGCGCTTCGTTGAGCAGTTTATTGTAGGCAGGCAGAAACTGAACCGGGATGCCTTCGATAAGAATGCACTCCTTTTCAACTGTATATCCTTTATTCTGCAGGTATTCATATATCGAAGAAAGCGGGGCAAGGCTTATGCTTTCGGGAAGAATGATAAATATATCAAGATCGTATGTAAGGATTGGTTCGACATAAAAAGTAGCAGCCATCGCGCCGCCAATGGCATATTTATTAATCAGCCCGGTTTCCTGCAGTTTGTTGATTACCTGTAAAGTTTTCTCCATATGCCATATAATATAGTATTTCGTTATTTCGTTAGTATCGGTATGCATTAGGCGACATTGTTATGCTTATGTTCTTTTGTAGAATATCTATTTTTCGCACGAAAACGCATATTTTAATCATTATCAGGGACGGACGAACTTTTGTACTTTAACGGCGTTCGAAAAGAAAGCACTATTATTCCCGGACAACGATTCTTAAAGTACAAAAGTTCGTTCGTCCCCAAGCTCCAGTGCCCCTGTGGTGATCTTCTGTTCTTACTATCTATCAGCGACAATCGGCCAAATTGACGCTATCGGCGTTCTATTATCGGAATAATTGTATATTGTAAACGTCGTTTCTGTTTTTGTAAAATAGCTGCGCATTTATAATTCATTGATCAATATTCTCATAGTTTTCAATTTATTTAGGACAGCATAGATTTTTTATATATATTACTAATGAAGCTGCCTGGTTTTGGCGAGGGGGGCACATGTAGAAACGATGGGAAGAGGATTGCAATGTTTCGTTATTTATGCGCTAAAACAGCTCCCGTTTTCATAATTACAGCACTATTTTCTTCTACCTCTCCACTTTTTGCAGTCAACGGTACCGCCGTTTCGATTGCAGTCCGCTATTCGGTTGACAAAAGCCTCGTTCCCGAAAGCCACTGGAGCTACCGGGGAAAGCTGGTCCGGTTCGATATTGTCGATAATCAAGTCGTTGATCACGATACCCTCTACCACGGGCTTGCGGAATTTCCTTCACTCAGCATGGATGGCTCCCGTATTGCATTTTTCCGTGACGGCGATTCGGTTGACGGAAGCACGCTTGTGCGGAGCGGATACGACTGGCTGTCGGTGATCGATATCGACGGAAACAATCTCAGGGATCTTGTGCAGTTCGGTGATGGGACGGTTGGTTATGGGAATATCGTGTGGAACGGCGTGCATGACCGCTCGACCGACTGGCCGTTTGGCAAATGGATATATTATGTTTACCCGAAAACCAATGAGATCTGGCGGATCAATCCTGATGATACTACCGAGCATGAGCTGGTGATGACCTTTGAATACTCATCGGCGGAATCGGGATATATCAGGCGGTGGAACCTCAGCGCTGATGCATCGAAAATCTCTATTCAATGGAAAAAAGCCGAACCTGGAACCAATGGCGCGTTTCCGTTTCCATGGGACCCGGATTCTATCGGGCTTTTATCCGACAATCAGCGTGCATTTTTTTACTGCAATATCAGCATGGCGCCGAGTGGCAACTATGTTACAGCGTATGACGGTCATTGTCACTGCACGTTCCCGGTCGGTGCGGTCGACTGGGAGACCAATACGTATTCGGTGGTCAGGCAGCGGAAAGACGCTGGTCTGGATGATATCGCTTTTGCAACAGGAAGAGATTCGGTCGGCAGAGGCGGAGAATACATCCGGTGGGCAGCCAATTCGGATAAATGGATATTGCAGCAGATCGGATGGATCGGACACGATTTGGGAGTAACTTTCTGCGGTAGCAATCAGATTTTGTGGAACTGGGTAGACAATGAGGCGATAATAACCACCGACAATCCACCCAATGCAGCGTGCACTGAAGACAGTACTATCGCATATTCCAATTCTGCAGGTGATTTTCTTGTTGAGGGCCCGCTCGGGTGCGTTGAAGATACGCTCGGCAACTGGGTCCCGGTCGATTATGGTCCGGAACTAGGTACTCGAAAGGATTTCCGGCATGGAAATATGCCCGCGCCGCGCAGTTTTTCCGATATGCAAAGAGCGTTGCTTGATGACTCAAAGTTACCAGATGCTGCAATGTTCGATATCAACGGGAGACGGCATGGAAATGCGGATTTGCTTCGCATTATATCAACACGGGAATTATCGGCCGGAGTTTATATAATTCTCATGCATGATCAAAGCGGCCGGAAACAGTATCATACCAGATTCTGCATGCCCCGCTGAACGATATGACGAAAGGTGCCGCTCGTGACAGTACGCGCACAAGCATTCATCCCTGTAATTGCCGTTCTCTATTGTCTGGCAGGTTGTGATTTGTCAAAAGACCCTTCAGGCCAAGGTCTTCGAGATACCACGCCCCGGATTACCGTCCCCGCCGAAGGCACGGAGCTGCTTGCCGGCGACACCATTTCACTTGCCTGGGCAGGCGACTTTGCCGACCCAGATTTCTGGTATAATTTCAATGACAGCATGGGAATGCTTACCTCGCCGTTGTGGGTACGGTTTCCGGACTCAAGCATTCTGGAACTGGAAAGCGGCAAAGCCCGCATTGTGCTTCCGCTTGAACGCAATTCAATCTCAAATAATTTCCGCGTGAAAATCGAAGATATATCTGATTCATCACTGACGCTGATCAGCGACCGGCTTGAAATCGACCATATTATTCTTACCCATCCCTCAGGAGGAGAAAAATTTATCGAAGGAGATACGGTTTTCGTTACCTGGCGCTCGAATGAAGAGATGGACAGGGTAATGGTCGGTGTTACCGCTGATGAGAAGCAGTCTCCGGTTATGATTGCAGATTCATCGGCAAATTACCCGGTAAAGCACTACCTGTGGGTAATCGGCAATGAGGTCGAGGATATGAATTATCCGAGCGGCAATTGCACGATATACGTAAAAAAATATGATGGCGCCACGTGGAACGGAATGGTTGGCTACAAGGGTTTGCTTGCAGATTTCAATGTTGTTCCTTTTGAGGTAGCAGGAGAAACCGGCTGAATGACCGGCGTCAAAACGGAACGCTGAAATTGGGACTGAATCCGTAGATTGATGAGTTTGACGCGGAAATTACTTTGATCCGGTAGCAGGAGTTGCAGATATAATAGGTTGAAACTTTCCACGAATACGAACCGTCATTATCGGTGCTGCTGCTGATTGTTTTTTCTTTCTGCGTGCCTTTCCACAACTCGATAATGACCTTGTCGCCGGCCCCATACTGTTCCCATGTAATTGACTTGCGGTTGTCATTGCCCCACCTGCTTGAGGCATACGGGCTGGTTACTTCAATGAACGGGGCCGGTGTAATTGCAACGACATCAGAGCCGCGCAGTTCGCCATAAATGCTATTGTCATTGTGCGCCTGTACGCGAATATCGTAATACTCGTATGGTTCGATATTTTCCGCAACAGTCCAGCGGTACTCGCCGTCATCCCCGGTTGTATCTTTCAGGCCGGCTGAAACCAGGCTTACCACGGCCCCTGAAAGAGGGAGGCTATTGGCCGAATCCTTGACAAAACCTTGAATGTCGATTGATTGCGCAAATGTCTGTGAAAGCAATAAAAGCAATGTTGAGTAAAACGCTGCACTGCGTGTGATCATATTTTTGCTTCCCGGCTGATGATTACTATTCTTATCTTATCCATAATGGATAAGTCTTGCCTAATATAATTCTTTGTAAGTCCGAGCAGCGGAATTATTACGGGATCAATGCCTGTTTTCCTGCGTCAATTCTTCATGCCCGCGAAATCCCCGGTTCGGGCGGTAAAGTTATAGCCACCGAAAGCGGTCATCACGATTTTCAGGACGGCTATATCATTATCATGGATTCCCGTGCAGGCGAGCCCCGCGATGGCGTTGATGAAGGACGGTGCGTGGGATTCGTTCCCCGGGACGTTAATGGTAGCGTACGCTGCAGCGATGCAGGAGTGGGCAAAGGCTATATCTATCCCTATCCGCTCGATGAAACCGCTTTTCTGGTTTCGCACAAACCCTGGGGACACATGTACACGCACTACTCTCTCTATTTCATGACTGTTTCAGGCGACAGGGAACTCCTGGTTGACGGCACTGGGGCGGCAATGGAAGGAACAAGTCTTTTTCGACAATGCGGGATGGAAGAATAAGGCTTGAGTTCGGCACTGATGAGCCGTATTGCTATATTCTCATGCGATGTGATGGCCGCGTTGTGGCCAGAGGGGCTGGAACGGGTGACCGGCAACCGGTTTTCGATACCCGGAGCCGGCAGAACGGAATTTATCTCATGAAAATCAACGGGAGCAAAGGAAGAACAGTCCAGAGGTATGTGATTATCGAATAATCGACAACACCGGATGTCGAATCTGGAGATATTCAAATAAAGAACGCCGGCCGGCCCACCAGCATGCCGGGGCGGTAAGTGAATATCCTCTCAATCTGATATCGCAATTCTCAGAGATACAACCGAATTGTCAACCTTTATTTTTAAAAGATAACTTCCCGCCGAAAGGTCCGGCTTTCCGACCCGAAACGCATGAGTACCGTCCGAAAGGCTGCCCGAAATCAGTGCTTTAGCAAGCCTTCCATTCAGGTCGTACAGACCGGCCCGGACTTGGGCGCTTCGGGGAAGGTCCAATTCGATCCGGGAATTTCCCTGCATGCTGACCGATCGTTGCTGCACGGCGATCGGTGATGAATGGACACGATTTTGAGCTTCACCGACAATAAGCGCGGGATCGAGGACTGCATGCGCCATGCCACCTTCATTGCCCAGTGTTGTCCGGCCGGTCCAGATCAGATGAATCAGGCGTGCATTTTTGTCCTGGACAAACGTCGGGTCGGCCTGTTCGCCGTCCGGTTTGCGATAGACACAGATTTTAGTGTTTTCGCCTTCGCTGTCGCCGCACGCGGCACAGGCAACCAGCGTGCTGCTGGATAATATAAGGTTGGAGTGCTGGAGTGCTGGAGCGATGGATGGTTGGGATCCATTTCCCAGACTCCTCCTACAACCGCAGCTCTCCTGCAAGCTGCTCAAGCTGCACCCGCATCACTTTATACTGAAACAGCGCACTCTCCAGTCGTACCCGGGACTGAGTGAGCGACAACTGGGCTTCACGGAGTTCGATATCGGAAATTGCTCCCATGCTGTACTGTTCTTTGCTGATTTCGAGGGATTGCGATGCCAGGGTGACGGCTTCCCG
>WJKA01000518.1 GCA_014729375.1 Chitinivibrionales bacterium | reverse complement strand
GCTGATAAGGGCATTGCAATACGAAATATCTTCAGAGCTTAACTCCCGGCGATATGCACCCGATCCTCCGCTGCGGACTTTAAATGTCTTAACATCCCTTTTATCTTTTACCCTGAGCATTCCTCCATAGCGCATGCGCAATAATCCCGATCGCTCAAGACGCTGCATTGTTTTGAATGTAAATATCTCAACAGCTTCATTAACCTGTTCTTCCCGTATGTAGCTTTCTGCGCCGGCAAAGCGGACTATCCTCATCAATTCGCCGGTTGTATCCCCGAGCATGTCTTCATAGGAAACCAGCAGAAACGTCGAGAGTATCGCGCCGTGTTCCAGCCAGCAATTCTGAAACCGGAGTGTTTTTTCAATGCCGAATTTGTGATGCCGGATAAAGGACGAAATCGGGCCGTTAAACAATCCTTTTTTATAGACAGTATGATAATAACTCGATACAACAATGTCACGGGGGTCCCTTATAAGAAAAACAAGCCGGGTTTTGCTGTAGCGGTCTTTGTCTGTCGATACGGGGAAATCATGGCTTGAATTATGAAGGCTTTCGGCAGTATCGTGAGTAAAGCGTGTGCATATATCGAGATAATCAAGCATGACTCTGAGCCACGTGCGGCCTGATTTGGGATAGGAAAGCACTGTTACTGTCTCCCCGGCACGGGGTTTCAGAATTCCTTTCCTCTGCAAAAAGCGGCGAAGGCCCCATGTGCTGTTCCGGTGAATTGTTTTGAGTGCGGCGCAAAAAAAATTCATTACTTTTAGATAGAGCCCCGCTGGAAAAATCAAACTGAATTTTGTGTTCGATTATCGGATTACTCGAATGAATATTCCAGAAGCTCAATATCCTTTCTGTAAAGTTCTTCCACCAGTCTCCGGTTTTTTTTATTGTAGTATGCCGTGTAGGGGACCGGAAGCCTGCGACGGCGGTTTTTTCGCGGCATTTTTATCCGGGGGATTCCCAGATGACTGGTTACCCGATCGAAATCTTCCTGAAATCGCTCGATACGGCCGATGAAATCAACGAGAAGCGTGACACCGTCTCTGTCGGTGATATCCGGCGCTATTGGCGCAGTATGGGTTGCTTTATGACGGTCCGCCTGTTTCTTTTCCCAGAAAGAGGGTATCGCTTTGAGGAAATCTCCGAAACGGGCGCGGTGAAAACTCAGCCGGAGATTATTCAGCGAAAATGTGTTCTTGTCAAGATATCGCCACATCGAAACAGCCCGATCGTAGGGATTGCGCACAAAAGTAAAAACATAAAGCTGCCTGATTTCTCCGGAAGAATAAACCTTGTCTCTGGCAAACTGCATTCGCTTGAAATCGTATGGTCCGAAGTCCTGACGGAAATTGTTGATCCAGTCGTTGCGTTCATGCGGCTGGACGCTGCTCAGCGGCCTGACTTTGCGACGTTCGATAGAGACATAATAGCGACTGAGTGCTTTCCGGATACTGCTTCCTCCGGCTTTTTTTATATGGAGCCAGAAAAAAGGTTTGCATGAAGAAAATGCATCCGGGGGTGATTTTGTGTCGTGTCGTGATACCATGCCGGTCAATACGTAATGGAAATGTTTATGTAAATATTATGTACCTGCTCAACTCCCTGCAGGCTTCTATTCTTTTCATACCGGCGCATGTCGGTAACCGCCGTACCCATGGTCACAACACGCTGGATTCCGGCCGGCGTTAATCCCGGACAGCCTTCCCAGTACATCAATGCGGGGATTGAGGACCGCAATGACTGCAACTGCCGACCCGAGTAGCTACAATATAATAATTGATCAGAGCTGTCCAAAATAAATTGAAACTGATGAGTCTGTTGACTTGTTCATTCCAAATGGTCCGGGGAGGCAATTTTATTCGCGTATTGATGCCCGGGTAGTGTCTTTATTTGAGTATTTGTGTTTGAAAAAGATCGACAGCATGCAGGGGACCATAACAAGGGTCATAATTGTCGCGAATGTCAGGCCGAATATCATTGCCCATGCAAAGGGACGCCAGAATTCCGAGGATTCCGAGCCTAACTGGATGCCGAATGATCCGGGATGAACATCAAGACTCGCGCCGATTGCCATTGGAAGAAGCCCCAGAACTGTTGTTATTGCCGTGAGAAGCACCGGGCGCAAACGGGTCTTACCCGCTTCAATAATTGCTTCGTGCCACTGCATGCCGTTTCGAATAAGCAAATTTGTGTAGTCGATAAGCACAATACAGTTGTTGACTGTGACACCGGCCAGCGCAATACACCCTATACCCGACATGATAACGACAAATTCCATATTTGCCAGTGCATATCCCCAGAATACACCGCCGAATGAGAGAAACACCGAGGCCATGATAATACCAGGCTGGACAATCGAATTGAATTGTGCGATCAGGACGATTGCCATAAGAAACATCGCAACTACAAATGCTTTAACCAGAAACACACTTGCCTCATTTCGCATTTCCTGTCCCGCACCTGCTTCAGTGGTATATCCGGCGGGAAACGCGAGCGAGTCGACGGCATTTCTAATTTCCTTCTTGATTTTGTTCTTTTTCTGAAAATCGTCGTTGAAATCGGCCCAGATGCCAACCGCGCGCTGAACATTTCGTCGCTTGATAGTTGCAATTGATGAGACAGTCTGCACGGAAGCGATTTGACTGAGCGGTATCTGTTTACCACTCTTGGCATTGATAAGCAGCGAAGAAAATTCCGGAATAGAGTTATGGTAGCGCTCATCATAGCGGGAAATGATGTCGTATTCATCTTCGCCCTGGCGGAATGTCCCGATCGTCTGTCCGTGGACGGAATTGCGGATCGCACTGGCAATCAAATAAAGGGACAAACCGAAATAATCCGCTTTTTTTCTGTCAACGACCACCTGAAGCCGCGGTTTTGCCGGCTCGAAATCAGTATCGACCAGTTTGAAATGCGGATAGGAGCGGATAATAGCAAGGATGCTGTCGGCAATAATACCGAGGATTGCATAGTCCTGTCCGATAACTTCATAGGAGATATCGTGTCCGGACGGAGGCCCCATCTCCTGAGCCTCAACCGTTATATCTGCCTTCGAAAAGTCTTTAAGACGGTTTTTCAATGAATCAATGGCGGTTTTGCCCTTTATTGTTCTCTGAAGATACGATTTATAGGTTATCCTGATAAATCCCTTGTGAGACTCCTCGCCGAGCCCGGAAAACATACCACCTGCCGATTTACCGCTTGTTGCCTGGTATTCGTCAATGGACGCAGGTGAATTAACGGCAATGTGTTCTACGGCCTTGATGACCGAATCGGTCTGTTCCACCGGTGTTCCCTGCGGCATGGTCACGTGGACAATCGCATCAGATGGATCGGGGGAAGGGAAAAAGACCGGCTCTTTGCCAATTGTCGCGTAGAGGATCATGCCGGCGACAACAATGACAAAGCTGATACCGAGAACAAGAGGTGCGTTGGAGAGCGCAGAATCGATATGACCGCCGTACCATCGCTGCAATCCGGCAAATTTACCACTGCCCTCCATAATCCGCTTCCGCTGCTTTTCGTCGATTTTCAGAAAACGGGAGCAGAACGTGGGATTAATCGTGACCGCAACAAACAGCGAGCTTGCCAGAACAACAATGACTGTTTTGGGAACAAACGACATGAAATCGCCCATCACGCCGGGCATGAACATTACCGGAAAAAAAGCAAGACATGTTGTAATGGTTGATGCCGCTATCGGAACAGCGACTTCTTTTGACGCTTCAATCGCCGCTTGAACACGCGACTTGCCCATTGATGCATGACGGAATATGTTTTCGACGATAACTATGCCATTGTCAACCAGCATTCCAAGCGCAAGGATCAGGCTGAAAAGAACAACCATGTTGAGCGTGATTCCAAGGATATCGAGCACAAAAAAGGAGAGCAGCATTGAGAATGGTATTGCAAGAGCGACAAACAGCGCGTTTATTCCACCCAGGAAAAAGATCGTTACCGCCAGAACAAGGATAAATC
>WJKA01000517.1 GCA_014729375.1 Chitinivibrionales bacterium | reverse complement strand
GGCGGCGTTTGCTGCCGCACCTGTGGAGACGGCCTTGTTTGCGGCTGCGTCGGCGGAGGAGCCGAGGGCCGGGGACGGGGCGCTGCAGAGGCTCCGGGGCGGCCCATGCCGCTGGGACGGGAATACTTCTTATTCAACTGGTCGATGACTATTTTCCCGATCTTTTTCAGGGACTCAAATACCCCCTTGCTCTTTATGGCAACAGCTTCGTTCCATGGGTAATTCGTGGTATTGAGTGCCTGCTGAAGCTGTTCGATCGGGGCGGCATCGGGAAGATCGCGCTTATTGTACTGAACAATTATCGGTATATTCTCTTTCTGGTAGCCGTATTCGGCAAGGTTGTCAAGAAGATTCTGAAAACTCTCGATATTTTCATCAATTTTCTTGCTGGAAGAATCGGCGACAAAAACAACGCCGTCAACGCCCCTGAGCACAAGCTTTCTCGTGGCATTGTAATACACCTGTCCGGGAACAGTATAAAGCTGAAATTTAGTAGAAAACCCTTTTATTTTTCCGAGGTCCAGGGGAAGAAAATCGAAAAAAAGCGTACGGTCGGTTTCAGTGGCAAGCGAAACCATGTTGCTTTTATTATCGGTAGGAATTCGTTGGTGAATTACCTGGAGATTGGTAGTCTTGCCGGATAATCCCGGGCCGTAATAGACTACTTTGACACTGATTTCCTTTGCGGCATAGTTAATTGACGCCATGAAATGATTCCTTTTTTAGGAAAATGATAAATTCTGATGATTGCTATTAAGAATGCTTCATAAAACAAAATAGTTTGTATTATAAATATCATGCAAGAATGGACAGAATACTGATTAAATATATATTGTATAGCAATGTGCCGGGAATTTCATCACCGGATATCATAAAATGATATTTTCGCTTTTTTCAGGATTTTTATTTTTTTTTGTGATAACAGGTTATCGTTTTCCAGCTCTGAAAAAGACTCCGGTATTCTGCCGTGACGAGCAGTATAAACCGTTGCGGCAATATTCGCCTGGTTGCAGGCCCGGTTGACCGCTGCTTTGCGGGCATAGATATGCGCATCAGTGGATTTTTCCGCCAGGAGCACCCCGGGCAAAAGAATATATCCCGAAATGAAAAGGAGAATAAATACTACAGTGCTGACAAGAACCGATACCGTGGTCTGGGTTGTTTCCTGTGCAGCATGTTTCTGCTCGTGTTCCTGTTTCATCGCTGCTTTAACTTGTTCTGCCGGTACTTGTATGATTTCGCCGTTTTGAAGAGCCAGAAACAAAACTTCAAAAATGCGATAATTGGAGAAAAACGTATTGGTGCCCAGTTCACTGACAGATGCAGTTCCGGTAAGCTGCGACAGGATATGGCTCCGGGGATCGAGGACCGGGGAATCGGGAGGCACCGGCTGCTGGCCCGCGTCCCGGACCGGTACAAATACAGAATCTTCGTTTATTACGTCTTTCATCCGGTTCCATTCGTCAAGACGACGCATCGCTTCCATCGTGATCGCATCCGGCGAATACGCAATTCCGCCGATACAGTAATTTTCGGCTTTTTCCATCGGCAAAAACTGATAATTACCCTTTGTCCACGTAAACAGGCTGCAGGCAAGGTCCTCAAGCGTAATCTGGGCAAGAGTAAATAATTCATCTTCCGAGACATACTGGATCCTGACAAGTACATCGCAAAGAATTTTTGTGTTTCCTTTGCAGTAATTGATGAATTCGCTGATTTTTTTCTGCGGGTACCCTTTGTGATAAAGCAGGTAATTTACAAGGATACTGATCAGGTTTTCGGTAGCCGTCCCTGCATCGATTATCATACCGCCGGAAAAAATAACAAATCCTTCTTTACCCTGGTCCCTGAGCAGGAGACGCCCGCTTTTTTTCTGCTGCCCGATAAGTTGAAAGATATCGGGAAGCGCAAATTCTTTCAGACTTCCGCTTAATGCCATGCGCTTATCCTTTTTTAAGCTTCCGGAAAAATGAAATAAGGTACAGGATTATTGAAACACCGTGGTATGCCGGGGGGAGAAGCATAATGCCTCCGACAATACTCCCGGATGCGTATTCGGGATATGAGAAAAGAGATGTGATATACCACATATATGCCGCATACGTTGCGGATGTGGCAAGGAGTTGGATAATGTCATATGGATTCGGCTTGTTGGAAAAAAGCAGGGAGCCAAAACCCGGGAAAATAATATTGCCTGCCAATGTTACGGTTTGCTTGATTTTGTGCCGCTGGTTAATTATCGACGATTGCATATGATTAAGAAGCGCTGCATCGGTAATGTCGGTCATGCTGTCGTAACACCGCCTGCACACGCCTTTTTTCAAACATTTTCTGCACACCGGCACGCCGCAGAGCTTGCACGTGTAAAGCCTGGCCGTCCCGGTTTTGTAGCCGATAATAATTGTCAGAAGGAGGAGCAGCGCAGTGAGTATCCCATAGGCGTGCGGCGGGATGCCCAGACAGGTCATTCCCCATAATCGGGTGGTGGATTCCCATGAGCCGCCGTATTGCGGCAGTGTGACGGTCCAGAAATATTTGCTGCTGTAATCCGGCTGGAGAAAATGACGGATTTTCGGCCAGTTGCCCGAAAAATAAAAGTCGTTTTTTTCCACAAAATGTGCGATCCTGTACCGGTTCAATTCTCCAGCCTGTCTGATCATATCAATGCCTTCAATAATTTTCATTTCGCCGAAGTAGTAGAGAGAGGGATTGAAAAATGTTGCTTCAAGCTCGGGAAAACGATCGAGACAGGTTGAAAAAAAATGGTTTGCTTTGTCGAAATTATTGCTGAAATAGGCGACATTGCCTGCTGTTAAGAGCACGACAGGATCGTTGGGTTTCAGCTCAAGAGCACGCCGGATATGATAGTGCGCATCAGAAACATCAGGCTCCTTGAGCGCAAAAATGGCGGCGCTTGCATGGGCCAGATAATCACCCGGATGTTTCTTGACATGAGAGTTTATCTCAAAAGCAAGGCCGGGATAATAACCTTCATCGCACGCTTTTCTGAAAATCCGGAGCGTGTTGCCGGCAAAAAAAGGTTGATGAAGCATGTCCTGTACTCTTGTTTTGAAGGGAAGAAAGATGAGGAGGCCGAGACAGACGCCCGAAATGATCTTATCGCGAAGCGAGCACAATCTCCAGGTAAGAATGCCGGTAAGCCAGATAAAGGGTATGATGCCGAAAAAAGAAAAACCCGCAAATATCAGAAGACTGTAAATTTGCGTAAGCCGCGGCGGTACCGCCGGCGGAAACCGTCCGGCAAACGAGTGGAGCGCGTGGCTTATATATTTCAAGCTGGTTGCAAAAAAGAATGCACACACAAATATGAGAATGGCGGTTGAACTCCAGGTGAAAACATGAACTGCAATTATCAGTTGTGCAGGCCACGAATTCCGGATGGTCCGGAATACGGTCCCAATCCCATTGGTTATTTTTTCAGAATTCAGCGGGAGTCCCTCGGCGGTTTCACGAATTCCCGTCCAGAGCAGGTGCTTGTCAAAATCAGATGCCCGCGACCGTAGTGCACTGTCGGAAAGCGTCTGGCCGGAATCAGCAGCATTGTCTGTATATGAAAGCAGCGAGTGGGAAATTATCGGGGCGGACTGGGCTCCACTGGAAATAAATATTTTTTCGAGTTGATGTAGGCTTTTTCCGGCCCATTCTTCTATGCCGAACCGGTTGAATTCAACGAACAGAAGCCAGCTCTTTCCCGGATCATTCTTTGCAAGCTGCAGTGCTTTTTTAAAATAGGTATCGGCATACTGAACAAGACTGTCGGGTTTTTC
>WJKA01000516.1 GCA_014729375.1 Chitinivibrionales bacterium | reverse complement strand
GCGTGGGAGACATCGTTGTACCTGACACTGTTATGCTCAGTTCTTCCATACTGGTCCATGCACGCGGCATCTTTATAGCATGCCGGCAGGTGTGATGGATACCCGCCTTTCTGTGTCAGCGCATACCGGGCCATCTCCCGGATTTCGTTGTTCCAGATTTTATTATACCCGCTTTGATGCAGATATACCCCCGCGCCGTTGCTCCAGAGCCGTGCGGTGCGATATATAAAATTGTTCCTGACCGTGTTGTCTCTGTTAATCTGCTCCCAGGGACCGGTTTGAACACAATAGCCCTGCAGACAGATACCATGATAATTGGTTCCTTCAATCCAGTTGCCTTCAATGAGATTATTCTGTGCATGATAATTCAGCAGGATACCCATGATTCCTGCATTCATGATCCGGCAATGGCGTACGGTCACCTGTTCTGCATTTTCCAGCACGATAATTGCATGACGGGTGTAGTCATCGTCGCAATTGGCCGAATTACCGTCGCCGAGGTTGGTTGGTGTCTGTTTGTTTGAAAGACCCCGGTAGGTGCAATCAGTGGTGGATAGATTTAATCCCTCAATAGTGATATTTTGCGCTGGGCTGCCCGGTGAGCTTCCCCTGATCTCAAAAATCCGAAGGATAGTCCCGACAACAATAGTCTGGTTTTCAATAGGAGTGTGTTTGGGCCGGTAATAAAGATAGCCGTCTTCGGTGACAGCCCATTCTCCGGGAAGATCGATGAATTCGCGTGCGCCCAGCAGATTATAGCTTCCCCGCGACCAGTCACGCCCGTCAAGCTGGATTACATGCGATGCAAAATCAACATTGTCGACAGGCCATGTCTGCGAAAACCATCCGTTCGCAGCGACTGTCGACCGCATGTGGTAATCATCCTGCCAGTCAGAAGGAACCTCATCGGGATCATAGGTCATGGGGCGCATTACGTTCCGGTCGTCGGCGTTGGTCCCGATAATGACCCCATGCATGGTACCTTCAAAAATATTCGGGTGCTGCGCGAGTCTGCAGTGCCTCCCGTTTTCAGAAAGCGACCAGACCGCTGTGTCAAGAGATATGTCCGCTCCCAAATCCAGTTGTGTGCGATACAGATTGCCGCCCGCCGCCTCCCAGCCGGTGACCTTCTTTCCTCCGAATATCCACGCCTCTTCACCGTCGGCCCCTCTCCAGGCCGTGCCGTTGTCGCGCTCGTCAAGGCTAATCGGCTCATCCAGAAAATAGTCGCCGCCCTTGACAATAACATTCTTTTCACCGTCACTGACCCCTCGCAAAGCATCGCGTGCATGGTGAAACGTCCTGAAGGGATTGCCCTCAGAACCGTCATTTGAATCGCTCCCGTCAGGGCTGACATAATAGATCGCAGACCAGGCACTAAGCGCAAAAACAAGAATATTTATTGCTGCTCGCATAGTTCCTCCTCGGAATTATCTTCCTGTCGCCCTCAAAAATTGCCATATTGTTTTAAACAATCTTTGCAGACAGGTAAAGAATTTATTATTACTTAATATCTGTTCAAAATTGATTTCCATCAATTTTGAACAGAGTGGTGGAGTACTGGAATGATGGAGCAATTAATTTGTGTAACCAGTATAATATTAATGAGTTACAACAAAAATCCATTACTCCAATGCTCCATCACTCAGTTCAGAAAAGGCTTTGTGAAAGGCTTTTCTGAACATATACTACTTATATATAATTATTTTGAATGTTTCATGTACCCTTAAATAATTATATTATTTGTCGTTCCATTATATCTATTATAAATAGTAACTACCCAGGGGGGCGCCGGCATTACGGCTGTTTACATAAAATCATTACGCTATCCGGTCACGCCGACTGGTGAAGCCGAAGGCTTAAGCCTGTAAGTAAAGGTAGACATTACAGTACTAAATAGATTTAATTGTTTGCCCGGTTATTCCATTCGATCACAGAGGGGGAAGCTTCAAAACGGCAGATCAGTATCCTTGCCCCTGGTTCCCTTCTTTTTTTTATTCCTCTTTTTCGGTTTGTGCATTTCCAGGACCGGCTCACGAAATTCATCGTCGGGTCCATCATCAAAAAGCGGGTCCGGCGGCACAAGACTGAGCGCATCGATAAATACCCCCATCGACTCACTGAGATTCAGCACTATCTCCGAATAAATCCGCTTTTTTTCCGGGTCCGATGTCTTTGACATTTCACTCAGGCTCCGGGTTATTTCTTCTGGAAGAAAATCCATCAGCTTATCGACATTATCCATGGTTCCTCCTCGAATGCATAGGAATGATATACGTTGTTTGTTTCATGACCGCTGAAAAATGTATAAACAGAACTAGACTATAAAATATAATAGAAGCCTGCCGGATTGAACATAGCATGAGAAAAGCAGCATCTGCCTGACCGGCACCTGGTTGCACAAGCCCGGCATCTATTTCGGATTTCCGGTCTTCCCGGCCCGGCTTTCAATTATCCAGTGCGCGGCCTCAAGCAGATTCTCAAAAAAGACATCATGATCGGATATGCCTGCCCGGTGCTTTTTCCCGTGGCCGGTCAGCACATACAGCCCGGTAGCGCCCGACCTGGTCCCGAATTCGACATCGTGTGGATGATCGCCGATAGTAAATGAGTTTGTGATATCCAGGTTATAATCGTTTTGCGCTTTCTGGATAAAATATGGTTTTGGTTTGATACATTCGCAGTTATCATCTCGGGTATGCGAGCACATGTATACATCGTGAATACAGATTCCCGCCATTTCCAATACGGACACCAGATGATCATTCACCTTGATTGCATCATCGAGGCGCACTTTTCCCAGCCCGATCCCGGACTGATTAGTCACGATAAAAAGAAGGTATTTCTCCTGAAGCAATTTCAGTGCTTTGACGGCAAATGGATACAACTCGATATCTCCAACCGAGCGGATATGCCCGCGGTCTTCAATTATGGTACCGTCACGGTCTAAAAAGACTGCGCGGGAAAGAGAAGGCGTATTACAATTCGGCATATATGTCCTTAAGTAAATATGAGAACCCTGTCAGCGCCTATAAAACCGACAATCATTGATAAAAGAAAGCAGTAAATATAAAAACGGTATTGACCGGTTATCGGAATATCCTTGCTGCACTCATGTGAAAAAAAACAGGGGTTGTTAAAAATCGTGCCACAGATGAAACGATTCCATGAGTTTGTGGACAAATCCTTTCAAATGATGGTTCTCATCGTCTTCCTTAAGTTTCTCGATAAGGTCGGTACCATATTCTCCGCTTCTGAACCTGTGGTCATTCATGATTCGTGCCAGGTATGGAGCTGTTGTTTTAACATTTTCAACAGAGAACTCGTCAAGCGCACGTTTCATCCGGTCGATGGCAATAGTGCGGTTATGTGCGTGGACGATAATTTTTGTGAGAAGCGAATCGTAATAATGTGGTATTTCATAACCGCTGTACACATGGGTATCCACCCGTACGCCGGGGCCGCCGGGGAGACACAGGCCCCGCAATTTTCCCGGTGAGGGCATAAAATCATGCTGCGGGTCTTCAGCATTGATCCGGCACTCAATCGAGTGTCCCGAAATCTGGATGTCTTTTTGCCTGAGACCGAGCGGCTCGTTTGCTGCAATGCATATCTGGGCTTTGACAAGGTCGATCCCGGTCGCGGCTTCAGTAACAGGGTGTTCCACCTGGATCCGGGTATTCATCTCGATGAAATAAAATTTCGAATCATCACCAATAAGAAATTCGACAGTGCCGGCTCCCTGGTAGTCAACTGCTTTTGCCACTTTGACCGCTGTTTTTCCCATGCGTGCCCGGAGGGCGGGGTCGAGGCGCGGTGAGGGGGCCTCTTCAACAAGTTTCTGGTGCCGCCGCTGGACGGAACATTCCCGTTCGCCAAGGTGGATGACTGAGCCGGAATTATCGGCAAGGATCTGAAACTCAATATGACGCGCATTCCGGATATAGTGCTCAAGATATATTTCATTTGAGCCGAAAGCGGCCTGCGATTCCGCCTGTGACGAATGAAATGCCGAAGCAAGATCGCGTTCGTGGTGAACAATACGCATTCCTTTTCCGCCGCCGCCGGCCGAGGGCTTGATCAATACCGGATAGCCGATTTTTTTTGCCGCCCTGAGAACATCCTTTTCGGTAGCCAGCGGCCGGTTTGAACCCTTTACAACTGGCACGCGCGCCTGCCGCATGGTTTCCCGCGCCGTCGATTTATCACCCATCAATCGAAGCGACTCGGGTGACGGACCGATAAATTCAATTTCCGAGGTCCTGCAAAGCTTTGCAAATTCGGCATTTTCCGAGAGAAAACCGTAGCCGGGATGAATCGCACCGGCATGGGATTCAAGCGCGGCAACAACAATGTCATGATACCTGAGGTACGACTCCACGCTGGATGCTTTCCCGATGCAATAGGACTCGTCGGCAAGGCGGACGTGCAGACTTTTCTTGTCGATTTCAGAGTATATCGCAACAGTCTGGATCCCCATCTCTTTGCAGGCGCGGATAATCCTCACTGCGATTTCACCCCGGTTGGCTATAAGTATTTTTTCAAACATCGTTTCCTCTGCATAAAAAATTGCTCATAAAAAAAGCCGATAGATTCGTCCTTCGAACCAGTCTACCGGCAAAGGTTGCATATCCCTGATTCATATGCATAGAATCCCGGATACGCCTCCTTGTAACAGGATGGTAATATAAATGACGCTTCTGTATCGCGCAATTTGGAATTGAGGTATACCAAATTCCAGTAAAAAAACTCGTACCAAAGGATTCCTGCATTTATTATATTTAACTTCGATAAATAATTATCGCAATGACCGGAAAATGCACTTTATCACATATTGTATGGAGGAGACGCGATGCTACTCAAACAAGTTTTCACTTCACTGGGGATTGCTGCACTTGCCTGCACGCTGGTAATGCTGTCATCATGCGGTATTCTGGATACCGAGGATGAAAACCCGACAATAACACTGACCGGGGACAATCCGGATACGATCCGGGTAAATGATCCCTATAATGAACCGGGATGGAGTGCATCGGATCCTGAAGACGGTGATTTGACATCCGCAGTAACGGTGAACTACGGTTCCCTGGATACTGCGTCCGCAGCAGTGGGTACCTATACGATTACGTATTCCGTTACCGATAACGGCGGAAACACTGCCACGGCAAGCCGTATCGTGGTTGTTGTTGACAGCAGGGTGACAATAACAGGTACATCTCTGGCATCCTGTCCGGTCACGTTTGCCGACACTCAGGTTATTTACGCGATTACTTCAAACCTGACTATAACCGGCGGTTGTTCGGTGACATTCGGGGCGCATACGAAAACCTATGTTGAAGCAAATATAAAGGTAGAACAGGGTGGCGAACTGACCATATTGGAAGGTGCCTCGTTTTATTTCGATGATGGAAACTACATTGATGTTGGTGGGAATGGTAATGGGACCCTTAAAATCAAGGGTACGGCCGACGATTCAGTACTGCTTGCCAATCTGACAGCGGGTACCAGATGGGGCTATGGTTCGAGCGCAACGTACAGTGGAGGATTATGGTTCGATGACGGCGCGACAGCGCAATGCTCGCTTACCTATTGCATTATCGACAGTGCCACAAGCGGTATGTATGTCTCTGAGGCCTCGGTGACAATTTCTCATTGCAGAATATCCAACGGCAGCTATTTCGGTTGTTATTTCGATGATGGCGGAATGCCGAAAGACTCTTCCGGATTTTTCGAAAATGTTATCACCGGAAATGCCGAATACGGGATTGGGATCCATGCAAACTATGCCGGAGCACTTTCCGGTACCGGTTCAGTCGCTGGAAATAACAAGGGAGGTATTCTTATCGAACAGGATGCTGTTGAGCAAGATGCTGTCTGGAAAAAACATGATGCCTCGTATGTTGTTGATGGGTCAATCAAAGTTGAATCCGCCAGCGGTGCGACCTTGACCATTCGACCCGGGGCCCGGTTTGAACTCAAAGAGGGTGCTTATTTTGATGTTGGTGAATCCGAAGAAGGGACCCTTATTGCAGAAGGAACTGAAATTGATTCAATTGTATTTACCAGCTATTCCAGCGGAACGGCATGGGGCTACGGCAGCAGCGCGACCTATTCCGGAGGAATCTGGATTGACGATTTTGCAACATCAAATACTTCATTGAAGTACTGCGTAATCGATAGCGCTACCACAGGCATCTATATTGTTGATGCTTCGGTGGCCGTCTCCAACTGCCGTATTGCGGATAATACCTGGTTCGGTATCTATTTTGATGACGGCGGCACGCCGGTCGATTCGGCCGGCTTTGTGGACAATACGATAACCGGTAATGGCGAATACGGTGTGGGAATGCATGCCAATTTTGTGGGTGCATTATCAGGCACCGGTTTTATTGCCGGCAATACTAACGGTGGTATTCTTATTGAAGGTGATGCTGTTGAAAGCGATGCAGTATGGAAAAGTCACGACGCCGCCTATGTCGTTGATGGTGCTGTTAAAGTTGAATCGGCCGGCGGTGTAACTTTGGCCATTCGTCCGGGTACACGG
>WJKA01000515.1 GCA_014729375.1 Chitinivibrionales bacterium | reverse complement strand
TCGCTGAAGATTTTTGAGTCCCCGTTGACGGTCCTCCGGGACAAGGGTTTCTATTAAATACACGCCCTGTTTCAGATCAAACGGAGTATAGCCGGACAATTCGAATGCCGCCTTGTTGGCAAAGGTGATTTTTCCCGTCAGGTCGGCTTCAAATACCGGGTGAGGAAGAAAGTCAGTCAACTCCCGGTACTGCTTCTCGCTCTGACGCAATGCCTTTTCGACCGATTTACGCTCGGATATCTGATGCGCAGTATCGACTGCATTTGAAATATGAAGCGCCAGGCTTTTTACCGATGGAGACAGGTAGCCGGCATATTCGGTATAGCTCATGATAAGCACGCCGGTGACAGCGCCTTTTTTAAAGAGCGGGGTGAGAATCGTGTCCTTTTTTTTGAAATTGAATAATTGAATAATATAAGCACCTGCCTGCCCGGGCAGTAATTCCTTGACAATATCCTGAGCACTCATCGCACAGGTCTGCTTTCGGGTGACAACATTCCTGAAAATTGCCGAATGCGAAAGATCTATCCGGAAACCGGTGCGGGTAATTCCCGCAGCCTTTTCTCCCCGGCGAACGATTTTCAAAGGAAGCGCCGTATCAAATAATTTCAGATATTGCCCTTTGGGTGCGAGCAAAAATATGGTCGGGGATGTTAAATTTGACGCCGCAGCTTCCCTGATAACAGATTTGTAAATGCTTCGCTCCGACAATTTACCGTGAATCAGGGTCGAGACACGCTGCGTGAAATGAATCAGGTCCAGTATCTTTTTAAGCCGGGGCCGGGATTTTTTCTTCTTTGCAGGCATGATGTAAATAAAATAAAAGGCACCATGACCCGGGCACAATTATCTTTATATGGACCGGCGTCGTTTTATTCTTCGAGAAATTTAAGATGCAATCCGCCAGGTCCGGGAATACGTGAGAGCAACAGAGCCGACTCAGGTGCTGCCGGTATTTACTTGAGAACGAAATGTTCAGTCTGGGATTCGTGATATGTTTCAGCGTGCATGACATACTTTCCCGCAGCTACTGGTTTTCCGGAAGAATCCTTGCCATACCAGAGAACGATGTTTCTGCCCCTGTCCACTGCATAGGCATTCTGCTTGTAAATGAGAGCGCCGGTAAGATCGTAAATCGAAATCCGTATATTTTCAGGCTTCAGTGAAAAATTGAACGTCGCCAAAGCAGTTGAAGACGAACCCCGGGCAATCTTGACCTCAAGAGGATATGAATTCCGTGATTGCTTTTTGCCGTTCGGATATGAAAGGACCTGAGCTTCCTGCAACTCAATGTAATCCATATTTTCGAAATCGTTTACTGAATAGTTGAATTCTCTGGCAAAATTCTCCTGCGCTGAAAGAGCGGTTGCATTCATCGAGCGGCTATACTCCAGTATCTCGTTTCGGACCTTCTTGCAGGTGGCCCAGTCGATAGCAGGCGCAAATGTACCCATAAGTATCCTCGCGGGAGCATCTGTGGGCACATCTCCCGGTCCTGTATTGCGTGACCATAAAGAATCGACAATACAAAGTTGCTGGCGAACCGGCGTGCCTCCGAGAATTGCATTGCTCTTATTTGCTGCAAACATGAAAGCGTTGCCCATATGATTGGAGTCTGGTTTCGGGTTAAACGTTCCGAAATGGTTTTTCATGCAAAGGGTTGCACCGCCTCTATTAGTGCCGTGTCCTTTATTTACTCCACAATTGATCAGAATATCGCTATCGGTAACAGTTGTCATGCACTGATGGTCATCGAGGCCATCGGGGATCTGAACTGTCGTTTCGCTGCTCCAGTCACCGTCATCAGTGCCGTTTCGGTAGTCCAGTACGCTGATACCAGTCAGATCTCTGTTGCTTTCGGTGTAATATGTATATTTGCTGTTACCATGCGCACCGCTGCAGCCGTCATAGACGGTAATATTTTCCGGCTCGACATCGCGTGCAGTAAGCTCATCGCAGACCTTTTTCACAATTGCTATACGCGGCATGTTGCTGCTGTTAATGCAGTTTACTTTTACAGCCACCTTTACTTCGTTGCGGGGTTTTGATGGAAACTGGAAAATTGTATCCCACGCCTCCTGCGCGGTCGTTTTCCCGGTCAGGGCAATGGCCATCCTGTCCATGTTCAGCGCGAGCTTGTCTTTGTCAATAGCTTCATTCTGGGCCTGGAACGATGTTTCCACCTGCCCGTCCGGAATCATCGATTCGTCATGGCAGCACACCACCCGGAGGTTGGGGACCTCCGGATTTATTTCCATCGTACCACTGCTCGGCCATGCCCCTTCAGCCTTTTTTACACCTGATCCTGCTATTGCCAGCCCCGCTGCACCGGCTGTGGTCGATTTCAGAAAATTCCTTCTGCTTGTCTTGCCATGCCCCTTCATTGTACCGCCTCCTTGTTACATATATGTGTGCGTACTGGTCATGAGTATTTTTTTTGTACAATTATCCATTATACGAATATTATCCCGCTCTATTTGAATAGCCGTGCCTGATTTTGTATAAATATAAGGTTAAAACACATGAAAAGTATGAAAAAAAGCTAAAAAAATCAAAATGCCGATAACCGGCCACAATGTGTGCATTATTTGTCGGTTAAATAAAAAAAAACCGTCCCGGCGTTTAAACACCGGTCCGGTTTTATATGTGCTGCGGTGACAATTCTGCTTATTTATTCAGTACCAGTTTTCGTACACTGGTGCCTTTGTTCGATACAACCGAAACAAGATACATTCCCGCGGCAAGAGGGCGGGTATTAAATGCAATGCTACCGGTATTTGTGCCTGAAACAGTTGCAACTGCGGCGCCGTTTGGCGCGATCAGCGTTGCTGAAGCAACGCGATCGAATGGTACATTCACTGTGGCAATGCCCTGTGCCTGGATAATCCGGATTTTTTCCGGCATATTACCGGCAGCATACGGCCCCTGAATGCCGACTTCCACCGAGGGGTCCGGTTTGAGCTGGCTTGTCGGGATTACATGAGTCGGCATGCTGTGCGAATACCAGTCGATTGCCAGATTGGCATCGGTCGACTGAGAGAAAAATTCAATTGTAACCTCATACTCCTGCCCGGCTTCAAGCGGTATAAACTCTCTGCTGAGAATGAGCCTGCAGTCTTTGGCTTCCCATGGATCGCTCGGGCTGAATGTCTGCCAGTCCTCGAAGACTTGTGTGCCGTTGACCCACATGCGGCATCCGCCGTTGGTCGTGGCGCAAAAACGGTGTTCTTCAGTAAAAAGCGGCACGACTGTGCCGGTCCACCGGGCAGACCAGTTGCTTGAACCGGCCGGAGAGGTAAACCAGAGCATTCCCGGCAAAGGATCGACTTTCGCAATGACCTCCTGATTGAAATCAGTGCCGGAATAATAGACACCGGTCAAGCCGGTGCCGTCGCCCATCTGGGAATAAATATCCTCTTCGAAAATGGGATTGATAACGGCCTCAACTGGATAGGTATATTCACGCACTTCCGGGGTGGGAAACGGAAAATCATCGCTCAATCCGATATCGTCAAACGCGATACCGATCCCCTCGGCCATCTCTTTCGCTTTTGAACGGGTATACGGATGCGGATAGAAATTGTTCGGAAATGTTTTATGGTCTCCGGGCGCGTTATGGTGCCAGTCGATATAGTCAATTATGTTATATGCCACATTGTCGGTTATCTCGATTGACGGGCCTGCGTCGGGATACATGCAGTGCCGTTGCGATATTCCCAGACCGACCGGAAAAGGGTCCCCGTTTGCATCATAGGTACGCGTGGGGATTGTTATATGAAAGATGTCGTGAAAAAGGTTGGTGTTCCATTTATTACCTGTTCCTGCGTTCCACGACTCGAGTGTCCCGGTGTCCCATGTGGAATTCAATGTATGACAGATTTCGTTATGATGAATATTGTTGTTATTGCTCAGAATATATTGCGAATCGGTTGACCCTTTCCCTTTCATGGAACAGGCATACCGTGGGCCTCGCCGTATCAGGTTGTTGGCGATTTCATTGTCGCCGCTCTGGTAAATCTGGACCCCGGAACCGTTGCTCCACAATTTTCCGAAATCGTGAATGAAATTGTTAACAACATTATTGTGATGATTGATATAGTCCCACGGGCCGGTGCCGATACAATACGATGTCAGGTATACCGCACAGTAGTTGACCCCCTCGATCCAGCAGTTTGTCAGGGTGTTGTTCTGCGCGTGATTGTTGAACAGCACTCCCATGATTCCTGCATTGAAAATCCGGCATTTCTGAACGGTAATGTTTTCGGCGTTCTCAAGATGAACCAGTCCGTGACGGG
>WJKA01000514.1 GCA_014729375.1 Chitinivibrionales bacterium | reverse complement strand
GGTAGTGCCCGCTGATGAGGAAATAGAAAAAATCACCACCCTGCTCGATTCTATCCGCGCAACATGCACAACAAAAGAGCAATTTGAAAAAGCCGTACAGAAATTCTCCACCGATACTCAAACAAAGTCAAAAAACGGTGACTTCGGCTGGCATTCCATATACTCACTTCCGGGGAAATTCGAAACCCGTTCCGACAGCACACTGGTCGGGCAGATATGTCCTCCTGTACAAGAAGACGATGCATACGCGATTTATCGTATCGATGCCTACAGGAAAGACCGGCGTTATACGCTCGAAGACGACTGGGACCTCATAGCCGAGCAGGCAAAAAACATCGCTGCTCAGAAAAAACTTATCGATCTTGTTCAAAAATGGCGAAACGAAACATTCATTGACATAAGGCTCTGATAATACTGTGGTTTATTCATCCTTGGCCCCGATCTATGATATGGTAATGATGCATGTCAGGTATGATGAATGGGTCGGCCTGATTAAGCGTATTGCAAAGAAGTATATCCATTTTTTTCCACCAAAAACATTTGAAATCGGCGGCGGGACCGCCGTTCTTGGAAAAAAGCTTGTCGAAAACGGATTTGCTTATGCCGGCTCCGATTTCAGCCCGTCAATGTGCCGGGAAGCCGGCAAAAAAGGATGCACTTATTTTTGTACCGACGGCCGCAGTCTTGCGTTGAAAACCGGGTTTGATATGATTATTTTTTTGTATGACGGAATAAATTATCTCATGTCCCTGAGCGAATATACAGTGTTGTTTCATGAAGTGTGGAATTGTTTGAATCACACGGGACTATTTCTTTTTGATATTACCACCCGGACAAATTCACTACGCTATTTCAGGGATTATCATGACCATGAAGATTTTGGCGAATGGTCGTATACGCGTCACAGCTACTACAATGCCGTTAAGCATACCCAGCATAACGATTTTGCTGTTTACCATCGCATTGAATCATCCGGTCTGTATGAAAAAACTACCGAATACCACACGCAGAAGCTTTTTATGCCGCACGAGATATTATCGGCAATACCGGATGATAAATTTGAAGTTGTCGGCATCTGGGACGGATACAGTTTCAGGGAATACTCGGACGATTCGGAACGAATTCACTTTCTTTTAAGGAAAATATCCGCAGTATGATCCGGTTCTCTCATGTAACGAAGCAGTATGACGGTCAATTTACCGCTCTGAACAATGTTACTTTTTTTATCGATAAAGGCGAGTTTCTTTTTCTAACCGGGGCCAGTGGTGCGGGAAAAACCACGCTGCTCAAGCATATTTACATGGAAGAGATTCCTTCATCGGGCCAGGTATTTGTGTGCGGTCACGATTCCAAGTACACGAAAAAAAAGCACCTTCCGTATTTGCGAAGGAAGCTCGGGATTGTTTTTCAGGATTTCCGATTACTGTTTGACCGCGATGTTTTCGAAAATGTGGCATTTGCTATCCGGGCGACGGGCGCCTCCGAGCGAAAAGTGAAAAGAAAGGTGTTTGAGGTTCTTGCCCAGACGGGTTTAAGCCATAAAGTCTCATATTTTCCAAGCCAGCTTTCCGGCGGCGAGCAGCAACGAGTGTGTATTGCACGGGCCATTGTTAACGACCCGTGGGTACTTCTGGCCGACGAACCCACCGGCAACCTGGACATCGATGTCTCGCGTGAAATCATGGATCTTCTTCAGCAGATAAACACCTGGGGCACAACTGTCATAATGGCTACCCACGATCTTCAGTTGATAGAAAGCCGTCATTACCGCCAGATTGAGCTTTCACGCGGCTCTCTGGTCGGCGGCAGCGATTCAACGGTAAAGCCCAAAGCCTGGGGAATGAAACTGGAATCGGAAAACATATACACTGCTGTCCAACGCACCGGAACTAATGCATGAACAGGATACGTACAATGTATTTTAAACAAATTCCTTTCGGTAATACAAAAAGGAGACCATTACTAATCATGAAAGTGTTCTTTTATGTACTGTCTATTCTGGCACTGACCGCGGTTGCACAGGACGCAGCCATGCCGGAAATTGTTCGTCAGTATATGCAGCAACAAAACATTGGCTCATCGAAAGCGCAGCAAATGCTCGATGAATACCGGGGAAAAAGCAAAAAAGCAGGTACGCCTGATTTATCAAAGCCGGCTGAAAGTGGTTCTGCGCGCGACACGACCGCGCCTGAATCAGAAATGTCCGTTTATGAAGATATAATCCGGGGAGTTTCAATAGAACCCGACGATCTTCTCGATTCTCTTGAAATATTCGGCCACAACGTATTCGATAAGATGAAACCATCTGCCTTTGCTTCGGACGACTATATATCGATACCCGCTTCGTATCCGGTAAATGTCGGTGATGAAGTCGTTATAATGATGTGGGGCAGGATCAATGAAGAGCACACGATTCGCGTTGACAGGGACGGCAAAATCAACATACCACATGTCGGCCCCATATTGGTTGCCGGGCTGCCCTTCAGCGCAATGCAGAAAAATATTATCGATCGCGTGCAAAGCATTGAAGGGGTTAAGGCATCGGTGACAATGGGGGAGTTACGCGCCATCCAGATTTTCTGCATGGGTGAAGTTGCATCGCCGGGCATGTATACTGTCGGAGCGCTCACCAATGTTACGAATGCGCTTTTTGCTGCCGGCGGCCCCACCAAAAACGGCTCCCTGCGCCATATCGAGCTGCGAAGAAACGGGAGACGAATCAAAAAGCTTGATTTTTACGACTTTCTGCTTTCGGGCAATAATTACACCAATATCCGGCTGAAATCAGGCGATGTCGTGTTTGTTCCCATGGTAAAGAAAATGGCTGCCGTGGCTGGCAATGTCCGCAAAAGCGCTTTGTATGAAATCGAAAGCAATACATCTCTCAAAGATTTGATCGGCCTTGCGGGAGGCATCACGCCCGCAGCCTGGACCAACAGAATTCAGGTTGAGCGGTTCAAAAACAACCAGTTCCAGGTTGTGCTTGATCTTGACGCCGGGCCGGAAACAGAGCTGCCGGATTTTTCCATACGTGACGGCGATATTGTGAAAATCTTCCCCATTATATTTAAAGACCACAATGCAATCTTTCTTTCCGGCAATGTATTGCGTCCCGGGAAATATGAATTCAGCGACGGCATGAGAATCAGCGATGTGATACATTCGTATGGACAGCTTAAGCCTGGCACCTATTTCGACTATGCTGTGGTAAAGCGTTTCGTTCCCCCAAGCTTTCAGGAAATGCTGATCCCTTTTAGCCTTGCGCAAATGCTGGAAGATAAATCGGACGAGAATAATATCGCCCTGCAGCCGAAAGATGAAATATTCATTTTCAATAGAGATTTTTTTGAGCCCGTACGGATTGTATCAATCGGGGGTGCGGTTACCAATCCGGATGACTATCAGCTTCTTGAAAATATGACAATTCGCGATCTGATTGTCCAGGCCGGCGGGCTTTCCGACAACGCCAGTCCGGAACGTGGAGAATTGTATCGCCGCGGGTTTATAAATGATAATGTCATTACCGAAAAAATCACATTTAATGTCAACGCCGCTATGAATAACGATCCGGAACATAATTATACTCTGAAAAAATCAGACCGTATTTTTGTCCGCCGCAAGAAAGGATGGGAGAAGGAGAAAACAGCCGTTTTATCGGGTGAGTTTGTTTATCCGGGGACCTATGTTCTTCTTGAAGGAGAAACCCTGGATGAGCTTATCGCCCGCGCGGGCGGCTTTTCAAAAGAGGCATACCTTTCAGCCGCTGTATTTACCCGGGAAAATGTACAAAAGAGAGAAAAGAACCGAATTAACGAGTATGCCCGGAACCTGGAAATGGATATCATGAAGCTTTCCGGCGAGATGGCATCAAAGGAAAAAGCAGCAGAAGGCCGGGCTCTTCTGCAACAGCAGCTTTCAATGCTCGAAAAACTCAGAATGATCCAGCCAATCGGCCGCGTGGTCATCGATCTCACAAATCCCGCAAACTATGACCAATTCCTTCTTGAAGACGGTGACAGTCTGCATATACCCAAAGACATCAGCACAGTTACTGTACTGGGCGAGGTTTTCAACCCGGCGACCTTCAAGCTTGACGGAAGCGACAAAATTGCCGGCGACTTCATCCAGACAGCAGGAGGATTCAAGGAGCACGCCGATAAGCGAAATACGTATATAATCAAAGCCAACGGGACCGTGCTCACCCGCAAAATGGTTAACATGAAACGGTATACGCTTGAGCCGGGGGATGCCGTTGTGGTGCCTCAGCGAATAAAATATACCAGCGGATTCAAAGTGTTTTCGGAAACGATATCTACCTTTGTCAACATTACGGCCGTAACGACTTCAATCGCGACACTGATAATCCTGATTCAGAATAAATAGTGTGCCGTATCTCAAATACGTGTGTGTTTCCCGGGAGCTATTTTCGTTACTGTTGAGGCGCGAAGAAGGCGAATACCGGGTGTATTCAACTGATCCTGCTCCGCCATATAGCGTGGCTACGCGACGGCGAGTGAGCAACGAAGACAGGGATGAAAAGAGCCTGTGAAAGTATATTCGTATTTGAGATACAGTACATCGGGTTCCGTTACGATTCATCGTGCCGGTTTTCGCCGGGCTCTGTTTTCTCCATATCACCATTATCATCAATGTCGTTTTTGTCGCACAAAGCAAGGCCGACAACCTCATCACCTTCTTCAAGATTTATCAGGCGTACTCCCTGCGCATTTCGGCTGATAATTGATATTTTTCCGACATCGCTCCGGATTATTATGCCATGCCGGGTAATGAGCATCATATCACAGTCATCACGGATCCCCCGC
>WJKA01000513.1 GCA_014729375.1 Chitinivibrionales bacterium | reverse complement strand
TAATGGAGCGACGCATTGAGCATGTCGAAGTGTTGCGGAATAATGAAGTTGTGGGTTTCCAATCAGCAATTAAATACTCACCTGATACTTTTTTGCATAGTCTTTTGCAGCCTCAGCAGTTTCGGGGCTTCAATTGCCACGATATGCCACGGGAGCTGTTACAGTCGGCAGGATCAATATTGCCGAGTAGGTCCTTCTAATAAATACACCTGCTTTTTTCCAATCTTGAATTTGCATATTCCCTGATGCTGTTTGTGTTGGCGGCAACAAATCGCATTGGATTTTATACAATAAATAGCACAAATAGGGTTGGATTTGTTGCAATCCATGTATTATTTTAAGGATAAATCGGGTAAGATATAATCCTGAATTCAGCTATTAACCACGAACAGCACGAATGAAACGAATAGGACCTTATTAAAAGGCAACACTTCTTTTTATTCGTGCAATTCGAATAATTCGTGGTTCTCAACTGCGGAAATTAGAATAATAAATTGAAAGCAAACAGAATATGTTAACCAGGACAATCATTCATAAATTGAAGAAATGGGCAAAAAGTCCGGGAAGGAAACCTCTGTTACTGAGAGGCGCTCGGCAGGTTGGGAAAACTGTTGCTGTCAATTTGTTTTCCAGTTCATTTGAGCAATATATTTCCCTAAATCTGGAGCGAAAAAAAGACAGAGAAATTTTTGAAGCAGGTCTTTCTGCACATGATCTCTATCAGGCGATCCTTCTTTCAGGAAAATACCATCATGACAAAAATACACTCCTGTTTATTGACGAGATTCAGCAATGCCCCGCGGCGGTAGCCTCTTTGCGCTATTTTCTGGAAGATTTGCCCGATCTTGCTGTAATTGCGGCCGGGTCTCTACTTGAAGTAATGCTCCAGAGAAATGAAATCTCCTTTCCCGTCGGCCGGGTTGAGCAGCTATATATGGACCCGCTGACGTTTGAGGAGTTTCTACTGGCAAGTGGCGAAGATTCGCTGATAGATGCATTTAATACGGTCCCGTTGCCTCAATTTGCTTTCCCGAAATTGCTGGATACATTCCACCGATATGCTATGATTGGCGGCATGCCTGAGATAGTCGATTATTATTTCAAAGACAAAGCGGTTTCGAATTTAAATAATCTTTATCAATCATTGCTTCAATCGTATCTTGATGATATCGGAAAATATGCTGTCGGGGGGGTTCAGGCCCAAATTCTTCGCCACTGCATTGAAACATCGCCATTTGAAGCCGGCAAGCGAATAAATTTTGCCGGATTCGGTAATTCAAATTATAAATCAAGAGAAATCGGTGAATGCCTTAGAATGCTTGAACGAGCAATGCTGATCAAGCTTATTTATCCAACAGTCAGCACTGCTGTTCCAATTGTTCCGGATTTCAAGAAACACCCAAAGCTGCAATTTTTAGATACCGGTTTGTGCAATTTTTTTGTTGGACTTCAACAATATTATCTCACAGCCGACGACCTTCACTCGTTCTATAAAGGTCGAATGGCCGAGCATGTGGTTCTGCAGGAAATTATCGCACATTCAGAAAATATCCTGCAAAAAACCTGCTTCTGGACAAGAGAAAGCAAAAATTCGAGCGCTGAAATTGACTGTGTGCTCCAGTATAAATCTTCTCTTATCCCGGTCGAAGTGAAATCAGGTAAAAGCGGCAAGCTTCATTCGGTCCACCTCTTTATAGATGCCGCCAAAGATTCAAAGGTAGCAGTGCGATTGTCTTCTGCCTGCTACTCAGAAGAGAGCATAAAGACCCCAAAGGGTAATCCTTTCACCCTGCTGAATATTCCTTATGTTCATGCAAGCAAAATAAATTCCTATTTAGATCAAATGGAATCAGCTATATGAAAGTTGGTAAGTTTATTCTGCGAGGTATTCAGCTAAAACCATCCCCACCAGTTCATCATCCATATTCTCAACTGGTAAAAATATTTTCTTATCTCCTTTATTAACAAGAGTATAGAGCCTTCTTTCGCTTCGTATTTTCTCGATAAGCGCCCGGTCTTGGGGGCTGGGTGATGGCTGTTTACAGATATTTATGTATCTGCTTAAACGAAAGGCGGTTACCATCGTTTGAGTGGTCAAGGATTCATTCCAGGGGTATGCTGATGATCCGCAGCATAATGAAGGTAAGTTCTTGCCAAATATAGTTTTATCGGTAAAATCGGGCAGGCCGGGCACTGCATAAAACAGGGAAATGCCAGTAAGTGTATGTAATATCGAGAGATATGAGAGGGTTTCTGCAATCGATTCTCTTGTATCGCCTTTTAATCCGCATATGAAGTAGGTAATTGATGGTATTTTTAATAAATTCAATGCGTTAATGATGCTTTCGAAATGCTTTTTATTGAATGTGCGGTTTTCTTTCTCCGCAATATGGTTATGGGAAGTTCCAATTGAAATATTGGCTTGTCGCATACCCAGATCGACCAGGTATTCAAGCAATGATTGAGTAAGAAATGTATAGTCGATTCCGTTTTCGGTGGCAAAGGTGAATGGCGGAGCGCTTTCTTTGAGCGCGGCCAGGATCGAAAGAAAATAGTCCGGATCAGCTAAGATGTTGTCATCTTCGAAATTGAGTCCGATCTCTTTTGCCGGATTATGGTATGTGTGCAGGGCCGCAGAAATTTTTTCGATAGCCACTGATTTTTCCACTGCCCGGAAAGGCTTTCCGTGAGAAAGGTGGTTTGCGCAGAACCGGCATTGTCTGGGGCAACCGCGGCTCAAGGAGGTTGAAAGGTATATCCGCCGCGATGTTTCATGTGTCTTAACGCACATTAATTCAATGTCTTGTGGTGTTGTTAGGACCGGTACAGTCGAACGATATCGACCTTGTTTTTCTTTCCGCCAGAGCCCCGGGACGCTGCTGAAATCAGGGGCCGGTGAATGAAGCTGAGCGAGGAATTCGTTCAGGCAGGTTTCGGCTTCGGCAGTAAAAGCGAAATCGATTGCCTGGTTGCGGATAAAATAGTCGGGATATGCGGCAACTCCTGCACCACCGATACAGATTGTGATAGCGGGTTTGAGCGATTTGATTTCTGATGCCAGTTCGATTGCCGGTTGAGCATAGCAGAATGCAAAAAGGGAGAAAAAGCAGATATCCGGC
>WJKA01000047.1 GCA_014729375.1 Chitinivibrionales bacterium | reverse complement strand
GCCGTGACAAGCAGCAACGGTCGGGATATATCAATCTTCCCTACGAACAGCTATCATTTGCCGGGAAACTCAATTTTGAGGCGCTGTTCGGCAAGAATGTTTGTGATATGCTGATCCGCACAATCCCCGAGGAGGTGGGGATGCGGACTCTGGAGGTGGAGAATTTTAAAACAATTTATGCAGTAGGCCTCTGCTCGTCAAAAAAGCTCGTTGATGAAATGTTCAGGGCGCTTAAACAGGAAAAAATCGAATTGCTTCCCCGGCCTATGACTTTTATCCGTCCGAATAAAGGGGGTGGATACCGGTTTGCCTTTTCATGCAAAGCAACATGGGGACTTCATACCGCAGATCCTTTTGTTGACCTTTCACTTTCAAATCTTCCGCTTCGTTCAACGCTTTCCTCGTATTTAAAAAAATTCACTATCGCAGCGAAGAAAAGCTCAGTAGCGATCACAGAGGAACTTACAAAAACAGATGCAGAAAAGATCGGCACCTGTCGCCGGTTTACCTACGAATTCTCGGGAAAATCATCATTTACAGATTTTGTTAAATTCCTGGAAAATTTATATGATGCCCGTGTCCACTGTGCTTTCAAGCGGATTTCACTTGAAGCCAGGTCGCGCAGTGAAGTCACTATCGATGGCGAGGTAATATTTACAACACTGGAGTAGGCGTGCAACAATGAAACTGCGCATGGTTGCAGGCAGATTCAAAGGGCAGTATATTACTGTGCGCGGGCAGGCTGAGAAATTCCGTCCCACGCTCGAACGCAACCGGCGGGCGGTAGCCGATGCAGTACAACCGCTGATCGACAATGCGTGTGTGGGGGATTTCTGTGCCGGATCAGGAGCAATCGGATTTGAGCTTATCAGCCGGGGAGCAAAAAAAGTCTGCTTTGTCGAAAATAACCGCATCCGCAGCCAAGGCATACGGAAGCAGGCTGACCGGTGGGGGATTAATGCAGAATGCAGCGTAGTCGAAAACGATATCCGTTCCTATGTCGGTAAATGCACAGAACGATTCGATATCATTTATTTTGATCCGCCGTATGATGTCTCCGACCTGTCACTAATTGTGCCACGGATAATTCAACTGCTGAAGCCTGACGGTGTTTTACTCTATGAACGAAGACGCCGACGGGGAGAAAAAAAAAGCTTTGTTGGGGGAAATCCATGCATGATTAAAAAAAAGATCATGGGTGATTCGGTTATCGAATTTTTCAGAAACGACAATATCGATCGTATAAGGGAGTAATCGTATATGCCGACTGCAATATATCCGGGAACATTTGATCCAATTACATTTGGTCATATTGATATCGCCAGGAGGGCGTCAAAAATTTTCACACGGGTTATTGCGGTAATTGCCGAGAATCCCAAAAAAAACCCCACATTTTCGGTAAAAGAGCGGGTTGCCATGGCGCAGGAATCTCTGAAAAATTTTAAAAATATTTCTGTCATGCCCTACAAGGGACTGATTGCAAACTGCATACAGGAATGCAAGGCATCGGCAATCATACGGGGATTGCGGGCCATTTCTGATTTTGAATACGAGTTTCAGATGGCATTTACAAACAGAAAGATGAGTGCTCGTGCCGAAACGGTCTTTCTCATGCCGAATGAAAAATACACATATCTCAATTCGACCATGGTAAAGGAAATCGCCAGATTAGGAGGCGATGTTTCAAATTTTGTTCCTGAGTATGTTGAAAGAAAAATGCGGAAAAAGCTGAAAGCGTCTGGTGCATGAGCGGCGCGAATGCTATACGAGAAGGATAGTGGACTAAGCCAATGATGATATATGGTGGACGAAGCATGGGCAAGGGGCTCAAATGGCTCCTGATTGCAAATATCGCAATTTACGTATTGCAAATAATCCCTGTCGCAGGGAATTATATCACCTACTGGGGTGCATTGATTCCGTTCAATGTTTTTACCCGCGGCCATGTTTGGCGGCTTGTCAGTTACATGTTTCTGCACGATCAGGTCGCAATCTGGCACCTGCTGTTTAATATGCTGGCACTATGGATGTTTGGTATTGAGTTGGAGCAGATGTGGGGAACACGTCGTTTTGTCAACTTTTATTTTCTTGCCGGTATCTTGTCCGGCCTGTTCAGCGTGATCATGTGGAAGTCATTTATTATCGGCGCATCGGGTGCGGTCCTTGCCATTCTGACCGCCTATGCAATCTATTTTCCCAACAGGCAGGTCCTCATGTTTTTCATTTTTCCTGTGCCTGTGCGCTGGGCGGTTGCGATTATCGGATTTGTATCGCTTGCCGGATCTTTGACAAGCGCCGGAGGAATTGCTCATCTTACGCATCTCGGCGGAATTGTCGTTGCTCTGCTCTATGTTCGTTATTTCGGGCAGCTTGTCGCGCTCAAAGACCACCTTGCCGGACTCCGTCAGGAGAAGGACCGGCGGAAAAAAGCCGAAGAATATCTCAGAAAGCAGCGGTATTTTGAAGATGTTATTGATCCTATTCTTAAAAAAATACATGACCGGGGCATGGAATCACTGAGCAGAGAAGAAAAAAGAATACTCAAACGTGCCTCCAAACAAAACAAAGAACGGATAAAAAAGAGCAGAGTGATTCCATTTGACATATTCAAGTAGGTCCCTGCTATGGTATATTCCTACGAGTTCTGGCTGATTGTTTTATCGATCGCCTGCTTAATTGCAGAGCGCATAAAGCCGTGGAGGCCGGATCAGCAGGTGGTTCGGCCGCTGCTGGGTCAGGATGTTTTCTGGCTTTTGTTCAACGGCATTCTTTTTGGCATCGCGTTCGGTCCCTTTTTAAAACTCCTTTACGGGGGACTGGATCGTGTTTTTGAATATATGTCGGGTGTGAACATAAGCAATATCGCACTGCTGGATCCACTGCCGTTCTGGGCCCAGGCGGGAGTGCTGCTCATAATTGCGGATTTTCTTGAATGGTGTATCCATAATGCGCTTCATCGTAATGCACTGCTCTGGCAAATCCACCGGCTTCATCACTCAATCCGAACCATGGACTGGATTGGAAATTTCAGGTTCCACTGGAGTGAAATAATACTTTATCAGAGTGCAAAATATCTTCCATTGACACTTCTTGGTGCGCGGTGGGAGGCAATTCTTCTTGTTGCAGTATTTTCAACTGCGGTCGGTTTTTTAAATCACGCCAATTTGAATGTTTCCTGGGGGCCGCTTCGATATGTTTTTAATTCTCCCCGGATGCATATCTGGCACCACGATAAAGACACCGACCGGCCGGCCGGCTACAATTTCGCCGTTGTTTTCAGTTTCTGGGACTGGATTTTCGGCACTGCGTACATGCCCCGGGACGCGCGGCAGCCTGTACGGCTGGGATTTAAAAAAGACGAAGAATATTCCGATAATCTGGTGTGGAGATTTTTATGGCCCGCAAGTGCCGTATTTTAATCTATGTTCGATTTTCGCAGGCCCAGCCCTGATATCATGGTGTCATCCGATTCAACGCTGTCACCGCTGGTGGTGAGATAATCTCCGGAGATATAGCCACCCGCGCCCGCATAAAACATCAGGCCCTGCAGCTTCCCGAGATTAGCCTCCCGGCCGCCGCATACCTTAATAATCTTGTCCGGGAGCATCATGCGACAGAGCGCGATAATTTTTAAAAACTGCAGAGGCGATTCACCGGGTAACGGCAGTCGTGTGCCGGGAATTGCATTGAGAAAATTCAAGGGAACAATATCAACATCCAGACTGCGCAATTCTGAAAAAAGCTCCACGCGGTCATCCCAGGATTCACCTATACCGAAAATACCGCCGCAACACACACGCATACCCGCATCTGCTGCACGTTGCACAGTCGCAATACGATCGTCGTACGAATGCGTTGTCACAATCCTGCTGAAATGCGTGCGCCCTGTTTCAAGATTATGGTTATAGCATATAACGCCGGCCTGGTTGAGTTTTGCAAGTTCGCTTTCGGACAGAATACCCAGCGATGCATGTGTGGGACCGTTGCATTCTGCAAGAATTGCGGCGAGCTCGTCGATCTCCGCTGGTGATAAGCGCTTTCCGCTGGAAACCACACCGAACTGCAGGCCATGAGAAGCGGCAGTTTGAAACTGGCTGTGTATCTCTTCTTTGCGCGAAAGTGCCTGAACTGCTACCGATGCACTGTTGTGGGCGGATTGTGAACAGAATGCACAATCCTCGCTGCAACCGCCGGATTTTATATTCATGATCGCGCAGACTTCTACGGTATCGGCAAAAAAATGCCGCCTGATCAGGTCTGTTGCAGCAAAGAGGATTGAAAGCCGCTCCTCCGGCCATGCAACGATGCCCGAAATATCTTCATCGGTGAGTTCTTTGTCGATTGCCCGGCGGCAATACTTTTCTGCGGTGACAAAATCCATGGTTTAGTCCCGGTTTTTCATTTATCTGAAAAAGCACTATACTATAAAATATTTTAATGGACCTGAGCGACGGATGAAACCGGCATTATTCGAAAGGAGAATGTGATGAGTTGCAGCCCAGCCTGGAGACGGCGGATCGAATCATGGATTGAGAACCTTCAGAAACAATTTTATATCAAACTCGGAACGGTATCGATGAAGGCGTTCTTTACTTTCGATCACCTCTCGT
>WJKA01000005.1 GCA_014729375.1 Chitinivibrionales bacterium | reverse complement strand
GTCATTATTTTTGTATGCAGAGCCGGTCGGCTATTTTTTCAGAACAGGTCTTTTCCCGTTTGACGGTGATCCGGCCTTCTTTGCCGGCGGCCGCAGCAAGTGATTCGATCAACTCCGTTGCAAACGAATCTCCGGTGTTATGAATAAGCAAGTTCTCCGCCTGGGTGAAAGCGACTGCGATATCAATACCGCCATACCGACGGAACGACGGGATATTGAGCCTGGCCAGATATGACGAGTTATTGCGGTTGTCAAATTTGCCGACGTCAACTATTGCTGTTGACGCTCGATCGGTCTGCGAAAGCGCCAGAAGGGTCCAGAGCCCGGCATCACCGCCGGCTACAATGGCTATCTTATCGATAGTTTCCCTGCTGCCGAGATATGCCGCAACTGTCACAATATCCTGTGCAGCCTCAACAGCATCAGCGCGATTATAACTGTCAAAGAATTCCACGCTGTCCTGACGGCAATATCTGGAATACGGCATGACATGTTCGCCGGCATTGAAACAGTCGGCCATGCATACGAGGTCGCCGTTTTCGAGACAGCGCTGTACAACAGGAGAAAACGATCCGGACTGCTCGTCAACCAGCCCGTATTTCCCCTCACCGTCAACACAAAGTACCGCTCTTCCGGACTGTGCACACCGTCTCGACCACAGAAGAATAACCGGGATATAATCAGAAAATCCCTTCCGGTATATCAGCATTTTTTCGAGCATGATCGAATCGAGGTGCCATACACCCCGTGAAAGCAGCTCAATTTCACTGTCCTGCGGTTCCGAGATACAAAGCAGGTGCGCCAGTGCTGTTTTGTATATATTCTCAAATTGTCTGTACCCGGCCGGCCCTGAAGGGACCTGTGCGGCAAACTGAGATTCAGCACTGTCAATCATCGCCTGCACCAGATCTGCACTGTCAAGGGCCCGTTGCGGAAGCGGCGTGCCGTTAAACAGCATGAACTGATACTTGTTATATGAAGGAATTTCCGGTTCCTTCCAGTTTGCTTCATTCGAATCCGCACAGAACTGTTCTCCAAAAAATGCATACACGCTTTCCCTGCTGTTTTTGTCATAATTATGCCGGTTGTTTATCTGGACGGTCCCGACATTGTTTTCTGCTCCGTACAACGAATAAATTTGCTGTATGGCCGGAAATTCCACTGTGGGCGTGTTGCAGGTCCAGTCCCGCGTTGCGGACACGATAAACAGTGGTTTCGGCGCAAACAGCGCACCGATCTCGACATTGAACGTCACGATCCGCATCCCCGGAGCATTCCCGCAAATGCACCCGTCCTGAAGGTGCGCGGAGATATGGTTGACCGGTGCGGAGGCGGTAATGCGGTCATCAACAGCGGCAAGCATGAAAGTCTGTGTCGCGCCGCCCGATGCGCCCGTACAGCCGACACGCGTGGTATCAATATCAGGAAGTGACAGTAAATAATCCAGCGCACGGATTGAATTCATCATGTGAAGGCTCATTGCATTGATCCCCCATAAATGCGCAGCCGGATTGTTAAACCGGTGGGGAAACTGGCGGGAATCATTGTAGCCGACCATGTCATACGAAAAATTGACAAATCCTTTTCTGGCAAAAGTAATACACCGCGCGGGCACGTTCACCCTGCCGGTAGATTCAAAGCGGCCGCGCGACCAGTGCCCGTGCGGACAGAGTATTGCCGGAAACGGCCCCTGCCCGCTGACTGGCCGGTACACATTGCCCGTTACATAAAAGCCGGGGAAACTTTCAAAGCAAACCTTGTCTACAGCAAAACTGTCATACTCGACAGTTCCGTACTGAAGGGTATTCAAGGGTGTTTTTTCCAGTGAGGGCCAGAGTCCGTTGGTAATGCGAATGTGTTTCTCCAGATAATCCGACCGCGCGTCCCACTCGTAACGAGCGGTGTATCCCGGCATGCTGTACACGGTCGTGTAATCGTCAAGATCGATAAAGCGACGGTCCAGATATGATTCAAAATCTTCATTGTATACAGACACGAGCGCTGAAGGATAAATAATTTCCTCATACGGAATAATCCTCCCCCACACTGTGTCGGATCCGGCAACTGTCGCCGGGCGCAAGGTATAATAGACTATTTCATTATGATTATCCTGCACAATCGTAAAGCATGTATCCGCTGCAGGGATAAAAGAACTTTCCCCTGCAGGAATAAGCATTGTTCTGTCCGGTGTACCGCTTCCGGTGGTATGCGTGGTCGCATAAATCCGTACAAAAGCATGACTTGCCCACCCCGATATTTTCCATCGAAGCACCACCGTGTCTTGCTGAAAATTAAAACTGCTGCTGAAGTCGGTAATATGCGAGAAGAAATCCGCTTTTTTCAGCGCGGGAACGACATATGTTGATTCGGCAAGGTTCCCGTAGGTAGCGATAACGCGTTCCTGCTGATAGCCGTTTTTGGAAATTACCAGCGTGTCTTTGTAAACAGGATTTGCTTTGCGCGCCGTCGGTGCAAAGGGAGCATAGGAATGGAAACCGGAAATTGTGTACTGATTCCCCCGGAAATGGAGCAGCTTGAATATGCCTTTGAAATCCCCTATTTTCACCAGGATAATATAAAAATTACTCGCTGGAAAATCACTCAGCCTGTTGAAAATATCCATGGAATAGGAGCCGTATTTGCAGTAGCCAT
>WJKA01000512.1 GCA_014729375.1 Chitinivibrionales bacterium | reverse complement strand
CGCGGTTATAACCGGACACGAGGTACCGGGCGGCGCGTCGACAATCGTGATACCGTCCTGAATCCAATGCTTTTTGACCTCCCGGATCAGCGGCGGACTCATTGCCTGCCCGATGTTCAATGTGCCATGAGCAAATAATACCCCGTTTGAATTACCGGATTCGACAATGCCGATTGCTTTCCCCTGTTCACAAATCGCCTGCTCCGGGCAGACGCGCATACACCCGCCGCATGCATGGCACAGCTCGGGAAAAACCACTACTTTGCGGGCAAGATAAATGATTGCGCTGTATTGACAGATTTGCGCACAGAGACCGCAGCCCGAACACCGCGATTCATCAACCAGGGGTACCGGCGTGAAAACTTCTTTTCTGCCGGTAATTTCAGGCTGCAAAAAGAGGTGACCATTCGGCTCTTCAACATCGCAATCCATATACAGAACCTTCCTGCCGCTTTGTGAGAGCGAATAAGCCAGATTTGTGGCAATTGTGGTTTTGCCGGTTCCGCCTTTACCGCTTGCTACTGCCAGTTTCATGTGTGTCAATCTCCCCGATAGTTTCGTCGCCCGCGCCGAAATGCTGTTGTATCATCAATATCATCCTGCCAGCCGCAACGGGCATTGTCTCGTACTTCAAACCGGCTGATATACGGCTTGATATCCAGTACCGGCGCATCGTCAAGAATATCGAGATCATCAAGATACAGCACGGGGCCCTCTCGCTTGATAAGTCGGACAAGGCTGATACCAAGGGGATTCGGCCTGCATGGAGCGCGCGTTGCAAACACGCCGTGCTGTTTGTCTTCAAGATACGGCTTTACGACAAGCTTTGGCGGCCCGGCCCGGTGAAAGAGATAGGTAATTAGTATATGCGAAAAGCCTTCAATATCCGCAAGTCCCTGTTCATATTCAGGGAACACCTCAAGTCTGCCTTTGCACCCCCGGGCAAAAACAGGCTGGATCGGCGTTTTTGCAGGATCGGTATGCCCGCTTGCAATGATTCCGATCGGTTTGAATTTAATCGTTCTGTTCATTTGTCTCGCTCGCCGACAACAGTATACTTTGCATTGATCTCTTTATTTGCGGTCCGGCTGGAGCGGCCAATCAGTTTTTTTCCCGCTGCTCTGAGAAGGCCGTGGGGATTCATTGCATCCCGTATTACTGCGCCTGCAACCGGAACAAGCGCGCTGAATATTCCCGTTCGTCGAATACTGAACCGGCCCCCGGGAAAAAAGAACCCTCTGCACCATCCCCGGCCTCTTCCGGTCCCCGGCCCCAGGCCCTGCGGTCCTGTCCCGTCTCTGAAAGGCATACATACCTCCTGTGTGATAATTAGCGTTTGTGAAAAATACAAATCATTCATTCTCAAGCCTTTTTTCCAGCGAGCCGTCGGGAAGCATCCAGTCGGGGTGCGGAATATTACATTCCTCCATTTCATACCGGACGCATTGCTTCCCGTTATTGAGACAATACCTGTTTGGCCAGCTTTTGTCAAGTAAGCCTTTTTCATTAAATCTTTTTATCGGACATGTGGAGTACCATTTGCACTGTTTCATATAATTCCGGCTTGCCGGTATTGTTCAGCGGCCCGGTTATGCCGCGTCACCGGTACTGTTTTTAATCCCGCGCACCACGATAAATGCGCCCTTGCCAAAGCCGGGTTTTGCCTTTTCAGGTGCGCTGATTTGTGATGGAACCCCAAAGATCGTTTGTCTGAAATCAAATTGGCCGAATCCTGTTTTTGTCATAAGATTTACGACTTCGTAAACCGAAAAGAAGCGCGCGTCTTTATAAAAAACATTTCCGTTTTTGTGCTCTTCATATTTTCTTCCTAAAAAACTGAGTTTGTCAACAAGTCCGGTAATCATTACTCCCTGGTTTTTCAGTACGCGCCACGCTTCTTTAAAACACCTGAGGGGGTCATCTGCAAAACAGATCGTCGTGACCATAAGGGCAAAATCAAATTCTTTATCATGATACGGGAGCTCTTCTCCTGTTCCGCTAACAACATGTATGCCCCGTTTCAGGGCAATCTTACGCATTGGCTCGGACGGCTCGACACCATGCCTGATACCGAACGGTGCGGAAAACCGCCCGGTGCCGACACCGATTTCAAAGCCGCATCCCTTGGCCGGGATACATTGTCCAACTGCATCAACCTCCGACTGATAGGCTGCTGCGTTTTGGGTAAACCAATGTTCGTAAAGCTCACTGTTTTCGTCAAAAGCGCCGTACATCCGGTAAAACCTTCCCCGTTACTGGAACTGGATTGACTCACCTGCAATCACCGGTACATAATTTTCGCCATATTTCATCTGAAACATTTCCTGAGCGTCTCCGCCGCTGCAGTGAGTCGGCCCGACACAGACGACACCGAGGTCTTTCATCTCGTCGATTATTTCCGAAATCGAAGGCCTGCTCGTCTGCATAAGATGAAATCCACCGATAACAAGCTGAATGGTGGTATCGGGGAAATGCTTTTTGACTTTTTTGACTATGGTGATGATTCCCGGGTGCGCGCAGCCGGTAATTATCGCAATTCCCCTGTCGCCGTTTACCACTAAGGCCTGCTCGGCTATCGGCTGCTCCTTATACATACCGCTAACTTCGCCTGTGGAAAAAATCGTGCCGGTTATGTTTGTCATTGTATCGATTTCCACCAGAGGAGCATTGTAGTACGCGACCAGTTGTTTGAATTGATTTCCGAATCCCGGACACCCATAAACTTTTATCAAAGGGTTCCGTTCAAGAAGGGCCCGGAGACCACCAGTGTGATCCCAGTGGTCATGAGAAATTACAACTGATTGTATCTTCTTAATGTCAATGTTCATTAATTCCATGTTTGCAAGCAACCAGGCGCCGTTTTCGCCGGTGTCAAAAAGCGTGGAGCCGTCAAGAAAAAAGGATACACCCCACCCGGTTCTTATG